>JAPPKV010000202.1 GCA_028819775.1 Gammaproteobacteria bacterium
AGGGGCGAGGCTATCGCGCCCGAAAGGGCGCGCCCTCGCCCGTGTTCGCCCCAACGCGGGCTTCGGTTCCGTCGACGCGGGCGACCACAACGGTCCCCGCTACGGCCTCGTCGGTCTGAGCGCCCCAAAGCCGGGCCGGCGCTTCGCATTCGCTATGCGCCGCCTCCGCCTCCAGCCCAGCCACGCCGTCCTTTCAAGGAACATCCGCCTTCGGTCGCTACGCTCTCTTCGGCGTCTGTTCCATGAAAGGCGGTGCCGAGCTGGCCTGCCTGGCCGCCTGTTGAAACCACAGGCGGTCGGCACGGTCGCACTGGTATGCGCAGCGGTCACGGCGGCCGAATCGGAAACCGGCGCGGCTAGCGACTCGCCCGGCAACGCCGACCAACGCCGCGCAGGAGCCGACGCCCGCATCGAGGAGGTCGTCGTCACCGGTTCGCGCATCCGCCGCGATCCGCTAACGGCCCGGGATATGCTCCTCGACGTCGACGAGGATGCCAGGCAACGATCCGGCTTGAGCTCGCTGGGCGATCTACTGGCGCGCTTGCCGGTGTCCGGCTCGCCGCTGTCGACGCGCTTCAACAGCAGCGGCAACTTCGGCTTTCCCGCGGACGGCGGCGGCGTCGCCGCCGGCGCTTCCCAGGTCGACCTGCGCCATCTGGGCGCCAAACGGGTGCTGGTTCTGGTGGACGGCCTGCGCTGGGTGAACGGTTCGTCCGGGAGCGGCGTATCCGGGGCGACCGACCTCAATACCATCCCGGCGAGCGTGGTCGAACGCATCGAAGTGCTGCGCGACGGCGCGTCGGCAATCTACGGTTCCGACGCCATCGCCGGGGTCGTCAACGTCATCACCCGTGGCGCCGAGGGCGCGTCGGCCAGCGTGCATGTGGGCACCCACGAGAACGGCGGCGAGACGCGCACCGTGGAGTTGGGCGCTGGCGGCGGGCGGGGTGGCACCCGTGCCGCCGCCCATTTCGCCTATACCGACCAGGCGCGGGTCAGCGCCAGAGACCACGAACAGACCCGTTGGCCGAAGCCGGGCACCGGCGTGAGCCATGGCAGCACGTTCACCCCGCAGGGACGGGTCATCTTCGCCGATCCGAATACGGGCCGTTTCGTGAACTGCGCCTTGGACGCCGGCGTCGCGGGCTTGCCGACCTACGATCCGACCGATCCGTGCGGGCCGAACGACGACTACCATCCGTGGAGCAACGCCGACCGGTTCAACTACGCGACCTACAACCTGGTGCTCACGCCATCGACGCGCACCGGTGTCTTCGGTCGACTGGAGCACGAGGCGACCGACAGTCTGCGTCTGAACCTGCGCGCGTTCTTCAACCGCCGCGAATCGATCAACCAAGCGGCGCCGGAACCGGTCTGGGCGGGAACGCTGGGGGAGACCGGCAGCCTGATGGACGAGATCGTGATCGATGCCGACAACCCCTACAACCCGTTCGGCTTCGACGTAGGACCAGGCGGCTTCCTCACCCGACGTCCTCTCGAGAGCGGCCCGCGGATCTTCGAACAGGATGTCGCCACCCGCTACGTCACCGTGGGCGTGGAGGGGATGTGGACCCGCCCGCTGCGGACATTGCTCTGGGACCTGAGCCTGGTCTGGTCCCGCAACGTCGCCGAACAGACAAAGCACGGCGCCCACAACGCCCGACGGATGCTTGAGGCGTTGGGTCCGCCCGCAGACTGCGTGCGGGTCTCGGGCTGCGTGCCGCTCAACCTGCTGGGCGGTCAGGCCGACGGCGGCGGCACCATCGGCGACGCCATGCTCCAGTGGATTGGGTTCGTACAGGAGGATTCGAGTTCGCAAACCCTTAGGGGGCTTGTTGGAAATGTCACGGGCGAATTGATGACGTTGCCAGCCGGCAGCCTCGACTTTGCGGCCGGCTTCGAGCGACGCGAGCAGGAAGGCCGGTTCGATCCGGATCCGGTGGTCGCCGCCGGGGACACCGCGGGACTTCCGGCACAACCCACGGCAGGCGGCTACACGGTGACCGAACTCTACGCTGAACTCGAAGCCCCGCTGGTAGCAGGTACCGCGGCCGCCGATTTGATCGACGTGTCCGCCGCCGTCCGCCGCTTCGACTACGGCACTTTCGATAGCGGCACCACGGCCAAGGCGGGGGTGCGCTGGCGGCCGTTTCCGGGACTCACGTTCCGCGCATCGTGGGCAGAGGGTTTCCGTGCACCCAACATCGGCGAACTGTACGGCGGCCTGACCCGTTTGGATGCCGTCATCTCCGATCCATGTGCGAATTTCTTCGAGACCAACGTCGGCCAGAGCGTGATCGGCAACTGCGTCGCCCACGGCGTGCCGGTCGATGGCAGCTATACGCAGTTCGGCAGTCAGATCAGCGTGCTCACCGGGGGCAACGAACGGCTCGAACCGGAGACGTCCACGAGCCAGACGCTCGCTCTCGCCTGGAGTCCGGCGTGGCTAGTCGAGATGCCGTGGGTCGACGAGTTCCGTGTCGAACTGGTCCGATATGCCCACGATGTGGACGATGCCATCACCGGCTATGACGCCCAGGCCGTTCTGGACGGCTGCTACCGGGATCGGGTCGCCGTGCTCTGCGACCTTATCGAGCGCAACGAACGGGGTGGCATCGCCCGGTTCCGCAACACGCTGTTCAATGTCGGGTCGGTCGCGACCGGTGGCTGGGACTTCGGGCTGGTTGTCGGCGGTGGATCGACATGGCGGCTGCACTGGCGGGGTACGCACCTCGCCGAGTTCACGGAGCGCCTGAAGGATACTGCCGGGCGGGTGGTCGAGACGCGTCGGCTGGAAGGCGAGACCGCGTCCGACCGCGGCAAACCCCCGTGGAAATCCTCACTGGCGATCGAGCGCCGCGGCGCCCGGTGGCGCGCGGCGTGGACGATTCGCCACATCGATGCGATGACCGAGCGCTGCAGCGACTTTCTGGACGGCTCGCCGGACAGCCTGACGAACCTCGGCCTCTGTTCGATGCCGAATCACGGGGACAACACCGCGTCCCGAAACCGACTGTCCAGCCGGACCCTCCACGATGTTCAGGCGCGCTACACCTTGCCGGCGATGGGCGGCGACGTGACCGTGACGGTGGGGGTGAACAACCTCTTCGACGAGGATCCGCCGATCAGCATGAGCGCGTCCCTCAACGGCTACGACGCGTCCGTCTACGACATTCCCGGCGGGCGGTTCGCGTATTTTCGACTGGGGTACTCGAACCAGCGTTGAACGCTCAGATCACGATGTCGAGTTCGGCGCCGACGTTGTCGTCGTCGATGCGTTCGAGACTGACGGTTTGCAGCGCCGCTCGCTGCGAGCGTGCAAGCCCCCTGGCGCCGCCGAGTTCGTCGAAGTAGATCTGGCTGGTGAGTAGCTCCTGGGTGTTCGACCAGACCTTGTAGTGGATGTGTTGTGCCGGCCGCGCCGCATAGCGACCCGGCACGTAGGTGCGGAACCGGAAGCGGGCTTCGGCGTTCGTCAATGCCTCGCCCCAATAGAGAAACTCGTCCATGAGGCTGTCCTGGCCGCTGTCGCGCGGGTGCTTGTAGCGACCGTTCGGATCCGCCTGCCAGATGTCGACGAGTAGGCCCGGGCGTGGATCTCCGTTCGGAGCCAGGACCCGGCCGCTCAAGTGGAGAATTTCGGCTTGCGGCTCGCCGGCGATCAGGTCGTTCTTCTTGTTTCGCGGCCCCTTCGGATAGAACGGCCCGGTAAAGTCGCGAGGCGTCTTCGGCAGTTCACTGCCGGCCGCGACCGGCAGGCCGGACAGTACGCCGACGGCAACTGCCGACTGAACCAGTTTTCGGCGATTCATACCCCTGTCCTCGGTTGCTTGGGCGTCCCTGCCGATCATACGCCCATACGCGGGATTTCCGTCGCGTCTAGCCGCTCGGCTTGGCGTTGCTCTATCGGTTCAACGGGTGCTCTGTCATACTGCCTGACCATTCACCAAAACCCACGCACACCGGAGTTAGGGAGAAGCACATGAGCGATTTGGACGGCACCTGGGAGGCGGTCATCAACACCCCGATGGGGCAACAGAAGCCGACGGTCACGTTGCAGACGGACGGCGACAGCCTCTCCGGGACGATGTCCGGAGCGCAAGGCACCGTGGACATCAAGGACGGCTCGGTGGACGGCAACACGGGAACCTGGAAGGTCTCGATCACCAGCCCCATGCCCATGACCCTGGAGTTCAGTGCCACCGCAGAGGGCGATTCGATCAGCGGCAGCGTGAAACTCGGCGCCTTCGGGAGCGCGGACTTGACGGGAACGCGCACCGCCGGCTGACGCGCAGCCCATGACCGCCAAGTACATCGTCATCGGCTCGGAGGAGTCGCCCTACTCGGTCAAGGTACGGTCGTACTTCCGGTACAAGGGCATTCCCCACGACTGGCAGGACCGGCGTCAGGCGGCCGACCTCTACGCCCGGCATGCGCGGCTGCCGCTCATTCCGCTTGTCGTGACGCCAGAAGACCAGGGCATCCAGGACTCGACGCCCATCATCGAAGCGATGGAAGCGAAGTTCCCGGAGCCGAGCATTCATCCGGGAGGTCCGGTGTCGCCGTTTGTCTCGGCCCTGCTCGAGGAGTTCGGCGACGAATGGGGCAACAAGTGGATGTTCCACATGCGCTGGGCGCGGGAGATCGATCAGGTTACGGTGTCGCGTCGCTTCGCCGCGGACGCTGCCGACATCGATGCCGCTGCGCAGGGCATTCGCGAACGCATGGTCCCCCGGGTCTGGTTCGTGGGTTCCAACGCGGTGACCGCACCCCAGATCGAGCAGAGCTTCGCGGATATGCTGCCGCTTCTCGATGCGCACTTGGCAGCGCGGGCGTACCTTTTCGGTGCCCGGCCGTCGTTGGGCGACTTCGGCCTCTGGGGACAGATCTACGAAGCGGGCCGCGATCCCACGGCCGGTGCCCTGGTGTCCGGCGTCGCGAACGTGGTTGCTTGGATCGACCGCATGCTTAATCCCGAGAACCTGGGCGAGTTCGAGGACTGGGCGGCACTCGAGCCCACGTTGCTGCCGATTCTCAAGGACCAGGTCGGGGGCGTATTCCTACCGTGGGACGTCGCCAATGCCGCGGCCATCGCGGATGGGGCGGACGAATTCGACGTGACCCTAAAGGGTAGGCGCTGGACCCAGAAACCGCAGAAGTACCATGCCCGAAGCCTGGGTGTCCTGAAGGGAAAATACGCCCAAGTCGCGGGCGATCCGGCGTTGGACGCGGTGCTCGCCGCAAGCGGCTGCAAGGCGTACCTGGCCGCGTAGGCGCCTTGGGCTCTAGAAGCGCACCCGCGCAACCAGCGTTGGTACCACGCGTCGCGTCACCTTGAGCCGGTTCGGCAGGTTCTGTTTGTGCGCATCGTCGTAGCGGAACTCCTCGAAGGACGCCCCGAGGGCCACGTTCAGGCACTTTGAAAGATCGCGGCCCAGGCGAGTCTCGGCCGCAAGGCGACTACCGGTTCCCTCGATGGCAGGTGAGGCGGCAAGTCTCGCGTCGATGTGCCAGCCGATGCCGAATCCCTTGCTGATTGCACCGACCAAACCGAATGTCGTGACGTGGTAGGCGCGGTCGGATCGGTGGCGCTCGCCCCTCATGGCGAAGTCGAACGCGGTCCATCCGATTTGCGGGCCCAGTTCGGCCGACAGTCCGGCTCGGAGATCGAACGCGGCGGTCAGCGCCAGGGTCAAGCCGTCGAAGGCGACTTCGGAACGAACCGAGTCGCCGCCCTCGAAGACGCCCCCGCGAATCGTGAACGCCTCGGCGACCGTCGACGTGGCGGCATCGCCGATTGTTCTGTAGCGAGCGTGTAGGCGTAGGCGGAACGGCGCGGCGGGGGCGGTCTCGCCGTTTGGCCCGAAGTCGACGCGGGCACCGAGCCATCGGTAGCGACCGCCGTCGAGATCGATCTCTGCCAGGGTGGGTCGCTCATGGCTCGCCGTGCCCGGCATGCCGCCGGCAGGCGTCTGCAGGTAGCCCGACTGTTCGGGCAGGCCCAGGCCGTACTCCAGGGCGTATTCGCGGGGGGTGGCGGGCAACGCCAGCACGGCCATCAGGACAAGACCGACACGCGTGACCTTGAAGCGCGGTTGGCATTGTCGGCTCATAGGACCGATGATAGCCGCCGCGTTAAGCAACCTGCGCTTGGGAAGGACTACGCCATGACCATACAACTGCGCCAGATCTGCCTGGTCGCCCGGGAACTCGACAGCACCATCGACGATCTCGAAACGGTGTTCGGGATCCAGCGGTGTTTCGTCGATCCGGGCGTGGGCAGGTTCGGCCTCGTCAACACCCTGCTGCCCATTGGCCGCAACTTCCTCGAGGTCGTGGCCCCGGTGGAGGAGAACACCGCCGCGGGCCGCTATCTCGATCGGCGCAATGGCGACGGCGGCTACATGGTGATCTGTCAGGCCGACTCCAGCGCCAACCAGCAGGCGGTTCGCCAGCGGGCGCTGGACAACGGCGTTCGCATCGCTTGGGAGGTCGACCGGGAAAGCTGGAACATCTGCCAGATACACCCCGGCGACATGAGAGCCGCGTTCTTCGAGATTGATTGGGACCAGATCAACGATTTCGAGGGCAACTGGCATCCAGCGGGCGGGTTGCAGTGGGAGGACAAGGTCGACCAATCCGTGACCGTCGACTACGCGGCCGTCGAGTTGCAGGGCCCGGACCCCGTTGGTCTTGCCGAACTATGGGGCAAGGTCGCCGGGTTGCCCGTGACACGCGATGGCGCCGCGTTGCATATGGCGCTCAACAACGTCGACATCCGCTTCGTCGAGGCCACCGATGGGCGCGGCTACGGACTCGGCGGCCTTGACCTCAAGGTGGCCGATCGGGAGCGCATCCTCGGTGCCGCCAGGGAACGTGATGCCTACGTGTCGGACGACGAGGTGACGGTCTGCGGTGTTCGGTTCCGGTTGATCGACGCCTCCTAGGGCGTTGGGGCTGGGGCCAGAGGTCGAGCCTGCGAGGCGTTTGGCCGCGCTAGCTAGCCCGCAAGGATGCGGATGGGGACGAGACGACAGATGGGTTAGGGAGCGGCGTGACGTAAGAGTGAGAACCGTCCGACCGCAACATACCGATCCGGTTGAATCGGCAACTGCGTTTGGCGATCGGACGGTTCTCAGTGCCGCAATCGCAGAGGAAGCAACACTAGTAGGAAACCCCGTCTTTGCACAACTATCCAAAAGGATAGGCGCGAAGGATTGTCAGAGGCGTTTTCTGAGCCCCGCGATGAAGTCCAATCGTCCTGCCGCGTCAACCTCGATGTGGCAAACCGGGTTGTTGGCACCGGTATTCGACAGCAGCACGTCGAAGTCCACCTCGGCGAGGAGATCCAGCGTCGCCAGCATCGTCTTGCGGTTCCTCTTGCTGACCGGACACATCCAATCGTCGCCGCTGTGGTAGATCGAGTCGCCGGCGAATAGACAACGCTTCTCGCCGACGTCGACCAGGTACGAGACGGCGCCGGGTCGATGTCCCGGTGTCGGGATTACCTCGACGCCTTCTGCGAGAACATGACGCTCGAACGGGAACGTGACGACGTTCTTGACCTTGCGCCGGACGTCCGGCCCTTCGACCTCGCTGCACATCGTGG
>JAPPKV010000175.1:0-2047 GCA_028819775.1 Gammaproteobacteria bacterium
CACCTTGTTGCGCAGCATCCCGATGTCGAAGTCCTGAGCGTTGCCGGGCATCCGTCACGGCTGTCGAGACGTAGACCCTTCATTGTCGAGCGTTGACCACCCCACCGCAACTCGGCCGGCTTCGCGAGGGAGCGCTGTTTCACAGTGGTCCGTTTTGGGGGAACTCCAAATCTCGGGTATGCGCGTGGTGTCCTCTCCGGTTGACAGCGGGACCGGTCGGGCGTACTAAGGGAGCCGAACGCGATTGACATTTTGGAGAGGGAAAGTGACCAAATCACGCGTACTCCACAGCGCCTTGCTGGCGCTCTTCGCCGTTGCTGCCGGCGCCCAGTCCGACGAGGCCCAAGACTCCGAGGACGAGGCGGACCAGGATGGCGGCGGCTACATCGAGGAGATCGTCGTCACCGGCGAGCGGGGCGAACAGCGCTCCCTTGACCGCTCGATGACGGTCACCGGCTTCAACGCCACGATGATCGAGGAATTCGGTATCCAGAACACCGACGACCTCGAGGTGCTCGTACCTGGGCTGCAGGTGGGTGTGCGCAGCCATGCCGGCAAGAACGAGGACGGCCACCTGGTCATGCGCGGCGTCGCCAACGACCGGCGCGTGAACTTCTTCCAGGACTCGTCGGTGGCGGTCTACATCGACGGGATCTACACGCCCGTCTCCTACGGTCTGGACGCCGGCATGTTCGACGTCGAGCGGATCGAGGTGGCCCGCGGACCCCAAGGCACGACCGGCGGCAAGACCGCCATCGCCGGGTCCGTCAGCTTCGTCACCAAGAAGCCGACGCCGGAATGGGACATGGTCGGATCGGCCGAGTTCACGGACCAGGCCTCGCAGCGCTACAACGTGGCGTTCGGTGGACCGATCGCCGACAGCAACTTCTCCTACCGTCTGGCCGTGGGGCGTCTGACCGGCGACGGGCTGATCGAGAACGTCGGTGTGGGTCCCGACGCGGGCAAGCCCGACCAGCTACAGTACGCGCCCCAGCTACGTTTCACCAACGACCGTATGGACATAACCACACGGTATACGAAGCTGCGCGATACCGGCGTCCAAAAGCTCTCGCTGGCCATCGGCGCCCGCAATACCGAGGAGCAGTACTTCCTCCTCAACGACGGCACGCCACGATGCGAAATCGACCGCTTCCCGGACTCGCCCACCTTCGGCGAATGCATCCGTGACCGAAACGGCAACATCGTCTACTACATCAACCCCTTCTACGGCCTGGGGCAGAACCCTGCCGTCGAGGACTGTCCCGGGTTCAATAACGATGGCTCACGCGATCCCGGGCACCCGGTGGTCTGCGAAGGCAAGTACCTGAAGCTGAAGACGGAGCTCAATGCCCCCATCGGCGAGAACAACACCCAGGAAGCGTTCACCATTGAAGCCCACTTCAAGCTGAACGACACCCACGAGATCGTCTACCACTACGGCGACCGGGACACGAGAACGGATATCAGCAACGACCAGGACGGAACCAACCGGCAACCCGGTGGTCGTTGTTCGGCGATTCATCCCCGGGTCCTCTCCGGGGAACTCGAGGAGGGTCAGGTGCATCCCCGGTGTGCGCTGGATGAGCGGGGAAATGGCGTGTACGGCGATACGATTTCGAACTACCTGCGCACCTCGGATCAGCAGAGCCACGAAATCGCGCTGGTTTCCAACAACGACGGGCCGCTCAACTACACGGTGGGCTATACCTATCTCTCCGGCGACGAGCCGTACGTGTACCGGAGCATCTTCAATGGGGTGGAGACCGGCAGCGACCCGGTGAACAACCCCGAGTTCTACATGGACACGACCGCGGTCTGCGAAGCGAACCTGGAGGCGCTGGCGTTCCCATGGGAGAACGGACGGTGGAACGACGACATCCGCAACCCGAGCAACCCGAGCAACTCATTGGCGCCGGGCTATATCCTCGGTTGCTACGGTGCCAACTATTCCGCCAACTGGAGCGACGTCACCAACGGACAGGTCCATGCCAACGGGTCCGGTGTGAAAGCGGGCTTCTACGGCAACGTGACCTATGAACAGGCAGCC
>JAPPKV010000175.1:2147-7605 GCA_028819775.1 Gammaproteobacteria bacterium
CGGGTCCGGTGTGAAAGCGGGCTTCTACGGCAACGTGACCTATGAACAGGCAGCCTGGTACGGCAACGTCGAGTACGTGCTCAGTGATCGGTGGAAGGTCTTCGGGGGCATCCGCTATAACGACGACCACAAGGAGCACGACCAGAACGACTTCAGCACCGCGGCTCAACGTACGCTCCCCGACGGCACGGTCGTCAACGTAGTGAACGCCATCCTACGAAGCAAGCACTACGACGCGCAGTGTTGCGGGTATGTGGGCCTGGAACTGGATGCCGACGGCAACTTCATTCCTGACGACCGAACGCTCATGGACTCGAAACGGAAGACATGGAAGGAGACGACCTGGACTTTCGGTGCCGAGTACTCGCCGACTGACAGCACGATGTGGTACGGACGAATCTCCAGGGGCTATCGAGCCGGCGGTTTCGCCGGGTTCGGCAACCGGCTCGGCGAGGCCTTCGACCCCGAAGCCGTCATCAACTACGAAGGGGGCCTCAAGGGACTGTTCTTCGACAACGCGGTTCAACTCGAAGTCAGCGCCTACTTCCAGGATTTCGAAGGCTTCTGGATCCAGTCGCAGCGCCTTAGGACACCGGCGGAGTTCCTCATCGACAATGCACGGAACTCTCTCTATATCGGGGAGACCAATGCCATCGATGGTACGGAGATTGCCGGGATAGAGGCGCAGGGGGCATGGCGCGTCAGTGACCGACTGACCGTACGTGGTTTCTACGAGTACATGTATTCGAGCTTCGGTAGTTTCGAGACGAACTACTGCTGCAGCCCGGCAGGAACCTTGGTAGAGAGAATCTCCGTCGAGGTGCCGGGGCCCGACGGGACCACCGTAACACTCACGGGCAACGCGCCGAGTGACTTCGGCGGCAACTCGCTGCGCATGCAACCGGAGCACAAGATGTCCGCCGCTGCGACCTATGCCGTGCCGATCCCAGGCGACCGCGGCACCTTGGATGTGACGGCCATCATGAGCTGGCGGGACCAGATGTACCCGGATGAGTCCAACCTGGACATCTACGCGATTCCGTCCTATACGAGATGGGATCTTCGCGCCAACTGGGTTGCACCCAACGGCCGCTACAGCGTGTCGGGCTGGGTGACCAACCTGTTGGACCTCGTCCAGGTGCAGAGTTATTCCCCCCGGGATGGCAACGGCGTGACCGCAGCTGTTCAGGGTAGTGTGACCGACTCACGACGGATCGGCATCACGTTCAACTACCGGATGGGCGAGGGTTAAGGGTACGAGAACCCCGTAGGGGCGACCCTTGTGGTCGCCCCCGCTTCGCCTTTGTGGCCGCCGCTCGGCCCTAGTGGTTGCCCATAGCGGTCGCACCGGCTCATTTGGCAACGGGACGGGACAAGCCCGTCCCCTACGATCCATCGTCCCTGCACGGTCGCGGCCCGGCTCCCGGCGTACACTCGCGATTGCCATGCGACACGTTGCCGTCATCGCGCTTGCCGTTTCGTTTCTCGTGGGATGTTCCAGGTCGGACTCGGAAGCGGTGGACGAGCCGATTGTCGCTGGTGTCGACATCAACGATGCTGACGTCGCGGAGCACCTCGAAGGGCTGCTTCAATCGGTTCTGACTGTCCCCACATCCGGATCGATCCGGGGTCGTCTGGGGATGGCCTACGACATCAACGGCTTTCGCGAAGCGGCAATAGCGACCTACCAGCAGGCCTCCGAGCTCGATCCCGACGATTTCCGTTGGCCGTACTTCCACGCGCACCTCGTTGCGGAAGTCGCCGAATACGAACGCGCGCTTGACCTCCTTGATCAAGCGCTCGCGACCGATGCCGGGTATGCGCCGGCTTGGCTATCCCGCGGGTCCTGGCTGCTGAAGGCCAATCGTCCGTTGGACGCAATGGACGCCTACCGGCGTGCGCACGAGCTACAAGCAAGCCCCCACGCGGCTTTCGGTCGGGCCCGGTCGTTGATGGCGGTTGGTGAATTCTCCGCTGCCCTCGAGATTCTTGAACCCTTGGCGAGGGGGTTCGAACATCCCCATGTGAATCGAACCCATGGCGAGGCCCTGCGGGCGGTCGGACGCACCGACGATGCCCGCGCCGCCATGGCGAGGGGACGCGAAGCTCAACCCCTTACGTGGCCGGACGAACGTCGGGACCAGCGTAACGTTCACATGCGAGGCCACGCGAGCTACATGTTGGCGAAGGAGCTTTCGGCATCGGGGCGCGTCGACGAGGCGTTGGCGATCCTGCAACGGCTCCAGGGGCATCACCCGGAGGAACACTGCGGCCGGGAGGAGGAATTCTTCCTGGCCTGCAATCTGATGAATTCGGTAAGCATCGCCCATGACCGCGCGGGTCGACCGGCAGAGTCCCGTGCGACGGTTCAGCGCGGCTTGGTACTCAGGCCGAGTTTCGCACCGTTCCACCTGACGATCGCCAACCTGCTGCGCGACGGGCGTGACCTTGAGACGGCGCTGAACCATGTCGAGCAGGCCATCGAGTTGAACCCCAGCAGCGGCTACGCGCATGAACAAAGAGGCCGGCTGCTGTTCGGACTGAACAGACACGAGGATGCCAAGGCCGCATTCGAGTCGGCTTTGCAGTTCGAACCCGGGAAACGCACGACTCTGTTCTACCTGGGTTTGGCGCAAGTCGAACTGTCCAGCTACGACGATGCGGTCGAGTCGTTCAGGCGAGTGACCGAAATCGAACCGTATTTCGCACTCGGCCAGGTGTTTCTGGCCCGTAGCCTTGCCGAGGTCGGTCGCATCGACGAAGCCCGGCGTGCGCAGGATCGGGCAAGAGAATACGGGGCCAACCCGGCAGAGCTTCGCCGGAATGAGATCCGGCTGCGGGACCTCGAGGCCAACGAGCCCTTGGAACCACCCGGATGATGTGGATTCGCGTTCGGGTATCCCTTGGACTGTGCGGCATCGTCGCCTTGGTATCGGGATGTACGCCGCCTTCCGAGACCGCCTGGTTCAGCGAGGAAGCCCGCGTGCGCGGAATCGATTTCGAACATCACTCCGGTTTCGACGGGCGTCCGATGATGCCCGAGATGATGGGCGGCGGCGTGGCGCTCGCCGACCTCGACGGCGACGGCGACCTCGACGCGTATCTGGTCCAGAGCGGCCGCGTGGACAAGACCTTGGCAGCGGAATTCTCGGCGAATCGACTCTACATGAACCGCGGCGATGGCTATTTCGAGGAAGTCGAGGGCGCAGCCGGGGCGGGCGATCGCGGCTACGGCATGGGCGTGGCGGCGGGGGACTACGACAACGACGGCGACGTCGACCTGTACGTCACCAACCTCGGCCCCAATGTCCTGCTTCAGAACGACGGCACGGGATCGTTTCGGGACGTCACCGCCGAGAGCGGAGTCGGCGACCCGAGCTGGAGCACGGCGGCGAACTTCGTCGACTTGGACCTCGACGACGACCTGGATCTCTTCGTCGTGAACTACATCAACTGGACGCCCGAGATCGAACGCGAATGCTTCGTGAAGACGTTCTATGTCACCTACTGCGGGCCGACCGCCTACGGCGTACCCGCGATGGACCGGCTATACCGGAACAACGGCGACGGCACGTTCACGGACGTCACGAAGGCAGCAGGAATCGATGTCGCCTTCGGTAACGGACTCGGCAACGTGGCGGCCGACTTCAATGCCGACGGCTTGGCCGACCTGTTCGTGGCCAACGACGGGACGACCAATCAACTCTGGATCAATGCCGGGGTCCTGCGCTTCGAGGAGGAGTGCGTGTTGTGGAGTTGCGCGATGGACTCGGACGGCATCGAAAAGGCGGGGATGGGGGTTGCTTCGGCCGATGTGGACGACGACGGCGACAGCGACTTGCTGGTCGTCAATCTCGAACGTCAGACGGACTCCTTCTTCCGCAACGAAGGGTCGTATTTCTTCGATGCCACTCGTCTGATTGGTCTGGGGACGACCAGCCTGCGCCACACGCGATTCGGCGTGGCGCTCGCCGATTTCGACAACGACGGACGCCTCGATCTCTACGAGGCCAACGGCAAGATCGCCTTGTCGGGGCCTGCCGAAGGCGACGGCTACGCCGAACCCAACACCCTCTACCGGGGATCGATCAACGGCGACGCCATCCGTTTCGATGAACTTGACCCAACTGGGGGCGTCTCGCCGGAATTGGTTCATACCAGCCGGGCCGTGGCTTCCGGCGACATCGACGATGACGGGGGAACCGACTTGGTGGTTGTCAATCGAGACGCTCCCGCATACGTGCTGATGAACCGCGCCAATCGCGGCAATTGGGCGCGGTTCCGAGTGCTAACGGCGCTAGGTCGCGATGCCCACGGAGCCACGGTCTCCGCGACGATTGGTGGGCGACGACTCAGCCGGGACGTGCAGCCATCCGCAAGCTACCTCGCGTCGAATGACCCGCGCGTACACTTCGGTGTCGGCGGCGAGTCCCGATTGCACGACGTGGTTGTACGATGGCCAGGGGGCGCTGAGGAAGCGTTCGGCGACTTTTCGGCGGGCAAGACCCACGAGCTGAGGCAAGGGCAGGGGCGGGCCACCCAGCGGTCTAGGGACGGGTAGATTTCACCGTTGTGTCGCGCGAAGGGGATTGGGTGAACTTCCGCCCCTGGGCCTCCGTGTGCAACGAAATCTCGTTGACACCACTCCTAGGCGGGCATAGTAGTGGACGGATCAAGACCAATACTTTGGAGAGGAAGGTGAGACCAAGATCACGAGTACTTCATGGTGCCTTGCTGGCGCTCTTTGCCGTTGCTGCCGGTGCCCAGTCCGACGAGGCTCAAGACTCGGAGGACGAGGCGGACCAGGACGGCGCCGGCTACATCGAAGAGATCATCGTCACGGGCGAGCGCGGCGAGTTGAGGTCGATCGACCGGGCGATGACGGTCACCGGTTTCAACGCCGGCATGATCCAGCAACTCGGCATTCAGAACACCAACGACCTCGAGGTGCTGACGCCCGGGTTTCAGATCGGTCCGCGCAGCCAGGGTGGCGGCAAGAACGAGGACGGACACATCGTCATGCGCGGCGTGGCGTGCGACCGTTGCGTCAACTTCTTCCAGGACGTCGGCACGGCCGTGTACATCGACGGCGTGTATTCGGATCAGTCCTACGGGCTCGATCAGGGTGCCATGTTCGACGTTGAGCGGGTCGAGATAGCCCGCGGTCCGCAAGGTACGACGGGCGGCAAGGCCGCGATTGCCGGCGCCGTCAATTTCGTCACCAAGAAACCCACCGACGAGTGGGACATGAAAGTGTCGGCCGAGCTTACCGATCAGGCAACTCAGCAGGCTTTGGTCGCCTTCGGTGGTCCCGTTCTGGACAGCGGCTTCTCCTATCGCCTGAGCCTGAGCCGTCTGACCGGTGACGGACTGATCGAGAACGTCGGCACCGGCCCGGACGCGGCCGAGCCCGATCAACTGATCTACTCACCGCAATTGCGGTTCAAGAATGACCGCT
>JAPPKV010000117.1 GCA_028819775.1 Gammaproteobacteria bacterium
CAGGGGTATCTCACCGAACTCGGCGAGCGCGGCGGCAAGCTCTCGACGGGACAGCGGCAACGGCTCTCCATCGCCCGCGCCGTGGTGCGCGATACGCCGATTCTCATTCTGGACGAGCCCACGGCCGCCCTCGATGCCGAGACCGAACACCGCGTGCTCGCCAATCTTGCCGAATGGGGCCGGGAGCGCATCGTGTTTCTGATCACCCACCGCCTGTCCACCATCCGCAATGCAGACCAGATCGCGTTCCTGGAGGACGGGATCATCGCGGAGACGGGATCCCACGATGAACTGATGGATCGGGAGCAGGGCGCGTACCGGCGGTTCGTCGCGGCGGAACTCGTTGGGGAGGCCGCCGATGGCTGATGCCGCCATGCAAAGCGACGACCAGCCCGCATGGCATCGGCTGGCCCAATACGACGACCGGATCGATACAGCGCCGCGGATCTCCAACCTGGAGACCGCGCGACTGCTGGGACGTGCGTTGCGGTTGATCGCCCGAGCGCCGCGGCTGTTCGCCGCCAAGCTCCTCCTAGCAACGCTGGCGTTGATCCCGGGGCTCTACATCGTTTGGCTCGGCAAGATCCTGGTGGACCAGGTGCTGCTGGGCCAGCCGTTCGACACCACCGAGGTGGTGTTTCCGCCCCATGTGGAGCCGTTGGTAGGTCTGTTGCGTGGCCTGTCGCCCATGGAAATCATGACGGCGTTGGCGCTGGTGGTCTTGGTGAAGCTCCTGCTCTTCGGCCGCGTATTCGGCTGGGGCAGCGAAGGCACCTGGCTGCGCCCGCCCCAGGGCGAGGACAGCGCGACCCAGGCGGAGAACGCGCTCAATGCCGGAAACAGCAGCGCCACGGGCGTGCTGGGGGTCACCGAGGCGATGGTGCAGATCCGGCTATCCCAGAAGCTCAGCAACGACCTGCGCACGACGTGCTTCCGACGCATGTCGCGCCTGCCCATGCCGATCCTCGACGACCACCGCATCGGCGACGCGGTGTACCGCGTCATGTACGACGCGCCGATGATCCCGGCGATGTGCTATACCTTGGTGCTGACGCCGCTGTTCGCCCTGCTGGGCGCCGTGATCTCGCTGTACCTGATGTATTACAGCTACGGCACGGTGGCGCCGGAGCTGATCTGGATCGCGGCCGCCATGATCCCGGTGGCGCTCTTGTGCACGATCCCCGTCTCGTCCCTTGCCCGCCGCGTGCAGCAGAACAGCCGCGCCGCCGGCAGCGCCACCACAAATGCCCTGGAAGAGGGTTTCAGCAACATGGCGGCCGTTCAGAGCCTGGGCGGCAGCGAGCAGGAAAAGCGCCGCGTCGAGGCCAAGAGTCTCGAGTCGTTCCGCCGGTTCCGTCACGTCAAGTTCGTGGAGATTCTGATCGGCTTCATCACGAACACGGCCGGCCTGCTGGCCGCCGGCCTGGTCGGGCTCATCATCACCAACCGCATCATCGCCGGCGAGCTGACGCCCGGCGACTTCGCCGTGCTGTTCGGCATCACACTGCAACTCGGCAGCGCGGCGCTCGTCATGGGCCGGGCGTGGATCGACATCCAGGGCAATGCCGCCGCCCTGCGCCGGGTGTTCTTCTTCATCGACCTGCCCGCCGAACCGTCGGGGGCTTCGCGGCCGGCGCTTAGGCCCCTCGGCTCCGCAGCGACGCTAGAGCATGTCGATTTCAGCTATCCGAACGGCCCGCCCGTGCTTCGGGACATCAACCTGACGCTGCACTCGGGCGAACTCGTGGCCGTCGTCGGCGCAACGGGTTCCGGCAAGACCACGCTCGCCTACCTGATCCCGGGATTCGTCCGGCCCCTACGCGGCCGGGTGCTCTTCGATGGTCAGGACATCGCCGACGTTTCCGTGGATTCGCTGCGCTCGCAGGTGTCCTACGTCTTCCAGGAGCACCTGCTGCTCTCGGAGTCGATCCGCGGGAACCTGGCCCTCGTCGCCCCGGATGCCAGCGAGGCGAACATGCGCGCGGCGCTTGCGACCGCAGGCGCTTTGGACTTCGTCGAGGCACTACCCGAGGGCATCGATACGCAACTGGGGCGATCCGGCGACACCTTGAGTGTCGGACAACAGCAGCGCCTGTGCATCGCCCGGGGCCTGTTGCGCAACACCTCGGTCCTGATCCTCGACGAACCCACTGCCGCCCTCGATCCGCAAACGGAGAACGCGCTGGTGGCATCGCTGCAGACCGCCAGCAAGCAGCGTCTGGTCATCGTCATTGCCCACCGGTTGTCGACGATCCGAAAAGCGGACCGGATCGTCTTTCTCGAGGACGGGAGGATTCGAGAAACCGGTACGCACGACGAACTGATGGCCAACCCGCAAGGCGCATACGCGCGCTTCGTGGCCCTGCAGACCGGATCGGAATAGTGGATTGACCCTCCTCGCTGAACGGCGGTGTAGCCATTCGAAGTCGGGGAAGCGGGCGTTGGCAAAGACGGAGGCGTGGTCTGGGTAGTCCTGTCGCGCACCCGAACAGGCGGATCAGAATGGATCCTTTAGGGCTAACTCGGGAAACAGGGAGAAATCTCTGTCCCGGGTTACGAGCTCATCGACGCCGTGCGCGACGCAGATCGCTGCGATGCGCGCATCGTGTACGACACCCCCGACCACGTGTGGGCGTCGCATGAACCGTTCCAGTATCGCGGCAAAGTCGTCGGTCTCGCCGATGAAAGCCATGGACGGCGATTCGGTCCAGGCTTCGAGTTGCCGCCACGCCTGGTCCTGGGTGGATGCGCTGTCCTTCCAGATGCGCCGGTTCGTGACGACACTGAGGAACTCGTAGCAGCATGGCCAGGGAATCGCCCACGGCGCCTCGCGTTCGGCAAGTTCCTTCATGTAGCCGTGTGCGGCATTGCCGAGGCCCGATTCGCGGCGATGGGCGTAGACAAGCACGTTGGTATCGACGGCAATCACCGCGTGCCCGGATCACCGTATATGAGATCCCGCAGTTCAGGCCAGGAAAGGCTGGCGAGGGGGTCGGTGGCCGCAACGTCGCCAACCCGGCAATCGGGCAGCCGGTACGGTCGCCTCTCGGCAGCGGCTGCGAGAGCGTGCCGCAACCCGTCTTCCATCAAGGCCCTCAAGGGTCGCCCCGTTTCCTTGGCATGGCGCTTGGCACGCACTAGCAGTTCGTCATGGATGTCGACGGTGGTCTTCATGAGACCCATACTACCCATACTCATACGTATGGTAAAGCAATACCCACTTGTGGACAGGGTTCGCGCGGCTCGGTGTCACCCCGACAGGCGCTAGAGAGTTAGTAGCCTTGCCAGCGGAGACCGTAGAAGACTAGACTAAGTGAACTAGGTTCGATTGAGATAGAGAATTGCGTACTGTCAACATGCACGAGGCCAAGACGCACCTCTCGCGCTTGGTCAGGGATGCTGCGGCGGGGGAGCCGTTCGTCATCGCGCGCGCGGGCAAGCCGCTCGTCAAGGTGGTTGCGGTGGATGCACCGGATGCGGGCCGTTCAAGCCGGGTGGGTTTTCTCGCCGGCCGGATCGCGGTGCCCGATGACTTCGACCGCATGGGCGAGTCCGAAATCCAGGGCATGTTCGCCGACGAACCGTGAAGCTCCTTCTCGACACCCATCTGTTGCTGTGGGCGGCCGGTATGCCGGAGCGGCTGCCAGCCCGGGCGCGCACCTTGATCGAGCGTTCCGACGCGGAGCCGATGGTCAGTGCGGCCTCGCTGTGGGAAGTGGCCATCAAAGCCGGCCTGGGGCGCGAGGACTTCCAGGTGGATGCGGCGTTGCTGCGCCGGGGATTGCTCGAGCACGGCTACACCGAGTTGGCCATAGCCGGCGCACACGCCACCGCGTTAGCGCGACTTCCCCCCATCCACAGGGATCCGTTCGACCGCATCCTCGTCGCCCAGGCACAAGTCGAGGGGATCACTCTCCTGACTGCGGACGCCGTCGTGGCCCGCTATCCGGGGCCCATCGTAGGGGTATAGACGCGGGCGAGGCGCGTGGGACCACCTCGAACCACCAACCGAAATATCCTAGGGCATCCATCCTCCCGTTCGTCATACATTGGATTGGGCTATGGCTAGCCGTTGAGTGGTTCACTGATGTGAGCGATTCCAGGCAACCTGCAAAACCGCTGCAGAAAGCGCAGATCGTGGACTTCTACGACCACGCGTCGCCGGATTTGAAACGCCTCCTGGTGCGCAGACTGGGCGATGGCGACGAAGCCCAGGAGGTCGCGCAGGACGCCTTCGAGAAACTGTTGCGCCAGGCGGAACGAGAAGATATCAAGGATCTGCGCCGCTTCTTCTTCACCATGGCGAACCGCTTGGCATTGGATGTATTGCGGCGCCGGGAAGTGCAGAGCCGCTTTCTGCGAGAGCAGCAAGCGGACCAGCGAGACTCGAGCACGCATGACGATCCCGAGAGGATCCTCCTGGGACGTGAGAGGCTGGCAACGGTACGGAACGTGTTGGGGGCACTGCCCCGCAAGACTCGGCACGTATTCCTGCTGCACCGTTTTGAGGGGTATACCTACGCCGAAATCGCGCGGCAGGTGGGGTTGTCGCAGAAATCGGTGGAGTACCACATGAACCGTGCACTGATGGCGATCTCGACGGTTGCCGAAGCGCCGGAGGAACGATAGAGCAATGAACGACGACACAAACACCCAGGCCGTCAACTGGTTCACCCGGTTGCGTGCGCCCGATGTAACGAGCGCGGACCGTCACGACTTCAAGCAGTGGCTGGAGGCGGACATCGAGCATGAATTGGCCTACGCGCGTATCGAACAGGAATGGCGCGACGTCGGTGCCCTGGAGTCCTGGGCGCGAGGCGAACTCAGCCAGTTGAATCTTGCGCCCGCAAGCCGTTTTCGGCGCCACCGCGCCCTGTGGGTCACGGGCCTGGCGACCGCTGCGTCGCTTATGCTGGCAGTCATCTTCTGGCAGAGCACGCGGCCAGCCGGTACGCCGGCGATGACCATCACCACGGCCAAGACGGAGCAGCGTCAGCTGGCGCTGGACGACGGCTCCCGGCTACACGTCAACACCGCCTCCGACCTGGAAGTCCGTTATACCCCGACCGTTCGCGAGGTTATCGTTAGGCGTGGCGAAAGCGTATTCGACGTCGATCACGACCCGAAGCGGCCGTTTGTGGTACGCGCTGGCGCACACAGCGTGATTGCCGTCAGCACCCGCTTCGCCGTGCGCCGCAGGGACGGTGGCGAGTGGGCGGTCACCGTGATCGAGGGCCGGGTCGCCGTCGTGCCCGGTGCCCCGACCGACTATGCCGCCATGCTCTCCCAGAACGCACCGCAGGCGGTGCAGGGCGCGATGATTCTCGATGCCAACCAACAGCTGGAGATCGACGCATCCGGCCTGATCAGGGTAGGGCAGCAGACCGATGCCGACGCTGCAACCGCCTGGCAGCAGGGCATGTTGAAGTTCTACAACACGCCGCTTCGCGCGGCGGTAAGGGAAATCTCTCGCTATACCCACAACGAAGTTCGGGTGGCCGACGGGGTGCCCGACTATCCGGTCACCGGGATCATCCACATTCGCAATCGCGAATCCATGGTGGGCCTGCTGGCCGAAGTGGTGCCAGTGACTCCAGTGAACAACGCGGCGGGCGTCACCATTCTGTATGAAGACCGTTCTCCCTGACCCCTGCGGGTACCTGCGGGTTCAGATTCCATGGAAAGGGGAGCAGATATCTTAGGGTCGAGTTGGACCCGTGCGTCGTATCTGTTGAAGGGTGCCGTCCTGACCGTTGTGCTGAGTGTCGGGGCAGCCGCTTTCGCTGGTACTTCCGACGCCAAAGGGGGACGCATGGACAACCAACTAGCAGATCAGATGAATGCCGTCAGGCATTTCGACATAGAGTCACAGGACATTCCTGGCGCGCTGCTCCAGTTCGGCGAACAGGCCGAGCTGACGGTGATGGTTCACCACAATGCCAACGGCAACACGCCGGGTCTGAAGGGCGAATACCTGACCAGCGAAGCACTCCAGCGACTATTGGCGGGCACGGGCCTCGAATACCGCATCAAGGATGAGGCGATCATCGTCACGCGACTCGTAGCGGAACTGGCGCGGGAGCCGCAGACGACCGAAACTTACGTTCCAACGGTTCCCAGCAGGGCGCCGCTATTGCGCCGCATCGGCGCGACCATTGCCGCCGTGCTCGCCGCACCGGCAGGGGCCGAGTCCGACGAGTCCGGCGGCGACGAGCAGGCCATCGAAGTCATCATCGTCACTGCGGAACGACGCAACGAGCGAATGCTGGACACGCCGCTGACAATGTCCGCGTTCAGCGATCGCCGGCTGACGGAACTGGGCGTGACGAACAACCAAGACTTAGAGCAACTGGTTCCTGGGCTGCAGCTCGGGGACAGCGGGGATCTGAACCACGTCAACATACGCGGAATGCAGACGACGAATTACGCCGAGTCCCATGCCGACCTCGCGGTCGCAACGTACGTGGACGGCGTCTATACCGTAGATCGTTTCGGCGTCGCGCCCAACCTTTTCGATCTTGAGCGAGTTGAGATCGCCCGGGGACCACAGGGCACCTTGAACGGGCGGAATTCCATCGCGGGCGCGCTGAACTATGTCTACCGACGTCCGACCCAGGAGTGGGAAGGCGAGGCGCAGTTCGAGGTCACCGACCAACCTACGTATCGCGTCAACTTCGCGCTGGGCGGCCCCTTCTCCGAGACCGTCAGCTTTCGGCTTTCCGGGGGTCTCTTGAATGGTGACGGTGCGCAAGAGAACACGGGCCTAGGCAATGACTACGACGCGCCGGAGCAATACGACATTGCCCCCCAGCTTCGGGTCGAGGCCGACCGGCTGGATCTGAACCTTCGCTATCAGCGTGTCGTGAATACAGGAAGCCCACAGGTCCACGTGGTGTTGACGGAACGGCCGCGCGACAACGCGGAAGATTGGGTCAACGGCGCGTTTTTCATGTACGACGAGCCGATTCCGTCAATCGAGAACTGCAACATTTCACCCGACGGATTCATCCCGGTCATCTGCGACGATCCCCAAAACAGGATTCTCGCCAACCGCGACGGGGAGCTGGACAACGAGTCGGATCGGTTCTCCCTCCATGCGGACTTTGAAATCGCCGATGGCCTACTGCTCAAATACACGTTCGGCACATCCGAGACGAACGTCTTTCGGCAATATGATCAGGACCTGACGTCCCGGGTGGCCGACGCTGGCGATCCGACCGTTGCATCGGATGCACCCGTGCCCTATTCGGACGCGGTTGGCGGCTGGCAATACGCCACCGAAGAGACGTCCCACGAGATTCAACTGCTCTCCAACTTCGACGGTGCAACCAACTTCATCGCCGGCCTTTTTGCCTACGAGAGCACGACGGGCGGCAACGTTGGTGATTTCTGGCGCGAGTACTCGCTGAACTCATCGGACCCGTTCGCTCCACGCTACTCTGCCCCGAACCCGAATCTAGACG
>JAPPKV010000188.1 GCA_028819775.1 Gammaproteobacteria bacterium
TCGTTCCCCACGACGCCTAAGCGACGGCTACAATTCCCTAATGCGAACGCCGATCGGGGGGCTAGCACGTGGTCGACGTGCTCGCGACGCTCCACCTCATTGATCCCGACGACGTCGGACTTGGCACCCTTGCCCGAAAGGAGGCCTATATCGAGCGCCAGCTCAAACGCTGGACCAAGCAGTGGGAAGCCACCAAGACCCACGAGATTCCCGAGATGGAGGAGAGCGAACGCCTGTTGCACGAAGACATGCCCGAACAGATCGGTTCGGCCATCGTTCACGGCGACTATCGCATCGGCAACATGATCATCCGCGGCGGCCGCATGGCGGCGTTGTTGGACTGGGAGTTGTGCACCCTAGGCGATCCCCTGGCCGACGTGGGTTACCTGCTCAACAACTGGACCGAACCCGGTGACCGGGGCGCCGGGGAGAGTCCGACCGGTATCGGTGGCTTCCCTGGACGGGACCACGTCCTGTCCGTATACGAGGAACGCACCGGGCGTGACCTCTCCCGCATCAACTACTACCGGGCTTTTTCCCATTGGCGCCTCGGCGCGATCGCCCAAGGCGTCTACAAGCGCTACCTCGTCGGCGCAATGGGCAAGAACCGTGATTTCGACCTAGAGAAGTACAAACTCGGCATCCACCAACGCGCCGAGTCGGCGTTGCGATTCCTGACGACGTAGGGGACGGGCTTATCCCGTCCCGCCCGAACACGCGCGCCGCAAGTGGCCGCGGGCGATCAAGTTTGCGATCTACAGACGGCTAGAACGACGTGTGTGGGATACGAAAAAGAAGGGGCGCGCCAGCGGCGTATTACGCCGCTGGAAGCAGCTTCAACTAGGGGGGAAGGACACAAGCATCACAGGGAGGACCGAAGCTGCCGTCGCGCCTAACTCAATCTGTACTGGTTTTGTATAGTACACATGAAAAAAGGGGTGTCAAGGACTTTTTTCATCCCGGTTGCACCGTGTGTTGGCCCACCGTACCCGGGTCCCAGTGACGGTCGTCGTTAGTTGGCCATCGCCAACAGTCCATGCTTCTCGACGAGAGCGTGCAATGACTCCTCAAGGTGGCCGCGTGCGGCACCAACGCGCCCCGCCACGAGCCGGTGGTCTTCGTCGACGCTGCCGTACGTGCTGCCGCATCGGCGGGCATGACTCTCGTAGTCGTTGATCACCCCGATGAGTTCTGCTAGGTGGCGGGGACAGTCGCATTCCGCCTGGGTCGCCATCACTGCAATGTGCATCAGTTCGCCGTCGCTGAACCGTCGCGGCGCATCCGCCATGGCGGGAGCCGTGGCGGTGACTCGACGCACCACCGTCTGCCATTCCGCTGGCCAGCGCAGGATTGCTCGCCCTGCCTGGCGGCAGGCTTCGAGGTCAGCGGCGGTGGCATACCGGAAGGCGACCACAAGGCTGGCATCCGGGTAGATTTCTTCAATTTCTTCAAGGCGTTGGGGGTCCAAGGTCGGAACGTAGACGACGACACAGTCGAGTTCCGGGAGTGCCCCCCGATCGGCTTTGAGTTCCGCTGCGGTCGACCATTCGGCGACCACTTCCATCGCCGCCTCAGTGGCCTCAGCGTTTCGGCGGGCATCGCGATTGGCAAGAATGAGTTGCCCGCCCACGAGTCCGGTGCGACGACGGTGCGCGGCTGGCCGGGTCAGCGGGGGTCGAAGGCGGCGCTGCAACTCGTCGTCGCTGAGTTGGATCAGCTGGCTGATGGGATGGCCCTGCTCAAGCAGCGCCTTGACGCTGGTCAGACGCTCGACTTGCGACACGCTGTAGAAGCGCGTCTTACCGGCGCGCTGCGCAGGCTCCAAGCCGTAACGGCGTTCCCAGGCTCGCAGACATTCGGGGCTGATTCCCGTGCGCTTGGCCACGGCCCCGATCTTGTACAGGTCTTCGTCCACGATCGATCCGGTCGAAGTGGACGGCCGATTGTACGTCCCTGTACTTCCGTTATACAAGGGGAGGTCCGCGGTGGCGCTGCCCGCCCCAGGTTACGGAGCCCCCGGGAGCAGCGGAGTTGGCTGCCCGAGTGGCGATGGGTTTGTCCCCGGCCGTTCGGTCACAAGGTGGCTGGCTGGAATCGGTCCTGCACAACGGCGATGCGGGGTTCGGCGTTTTGCGTTGGGGATGATGTACTATCGATGTATGGGCGGCAGGGAAACACAGACGGGACAGGGGATTGACGTACTCCTGCGCCCGGAGTTGAACATCGCTCTCACCGCGTTGGCCGATGCCGTCGAGGAGTTCGCGGCACAGGAGGCGCTCAGCGGTGCCTTGCCGATTAACCTCAACCTGGTACTCGACGAACTGATAACCAACAGTGTCAGCTACGCGTTGACCGATGCCGCCGAACCGGTCCTGCGGCTGCGACTTTGGCGCGATGGGGACATGGTGGTTGCCCAGGTCGAGGACAATGGCGCGGCGTTCGATCCCTTCAAGGAGGCCCCGAAGCCGGACATCGAGCAGGGTCTCGACGAGAGACCGATTGGCGGACTCGGAGTCTTCCTGGTGATGCAGCTTTCCGAAACGGCCCACTACGAACGCGACGGCGACACGAACAGGATCATCTTGCAAATGAGAATGGAGAGTTAGAGATATGGCGAATCAATCCTCTCTGACGGTCCCGAGCACAGAACAGGACGATGCCGTCGTACTTTGCCCCACCGGTCGGGTCGACGGTACGAACGTGACGATTCTTCAAGGTGCCGTGCGGGAGCGCTTGGAAGCGGGTCAGACCCGGTTGGTATTCGACATGGTCGATTTGAACTACATCAGCAGTGCGGGGCTCAGAGTACTGCTCATGGCCGCCCGCGATCTGCAGGCGCAAGGCGGAAAGGCGGTTTTCTGCAACCTGTCCGAGCAAATCCGTCAGGTCTTCGAGATCACGGGTTTCGACAAGATCCTGGCCGTTCACGCCAAC
This sequence comes from Gammaproteobacteria bacterium, assembly GCA_028819775.1. Next base: position 2,935 of record JAPPKV010000188.1, read on the forward strand.
CGCGAAGACGCGCTGGCGGCCTTCTGACACGGGTGGACGTTCGATAGGAAATCATGAGCACGCCGGCGAAGATACTCGTCGTTGACGACGAGGAAGACCTAGAACTGTTGATGCGGCAACGGTTCCGCCGCCAAGTTCGCAGGGGCGAGTACGAGTTGCACTTTGCGCACAATGGCCGCGAGGCTTTGGACGTGCTTGCGGAGATTCCAGACATCCGGCTCGTCCTGTCCGATATCAACATGCCGGTCATGGATGGGCTCACGCTGTTGAGCCAGTTGGAAGAGATCGAGGCCAACGTGTCCGCCGTGGTGGTGTCCGCGTACGGCGACATGGCCAACATCCGCACCGCCATGAACCGGGGGGCGTTCGACTTCGTTACCAAGCCCATCGACTTCAACGACCTTCAGGTCACCGTCGAAAAGACGCTACGCCACATCCAGGTTCTAGAGGAAGCGTTGGCGTCCCGGGACCGGCTTGTGGCCTTGAGGCAGGAACTGGTGGTGGCAAGCCAGGTGCAGACGTCCGTCCTGCCGGCGGCGCTACCGGTGACGGAACACTTCGACGTGCACGCCGAAATGATTCCGGCACGGGAGATCGGGGGCGATTTCTACGACTTCTTCAGCCTCGACGAATACCGGATGGGGCTGGTGATCGCCGACGTTTCGGACAAGGGCATACCGGCGGCGCTATTCACCATGGTGAGTCGGGCGCTCCTCAAGGCGGCTGCCCGCAACCACGAGTCTCCGTCTGCCTGTCTGTACGAGGTCAACCAACTGGTCAGCCAGGACAACGACGCCTGCATGTTCGTCACCTTGTTCTATGCCGTACTCGATCTCCGCGATGGCTGCCTGCGGTACTGCAACGGCGGGCACAATCCGCCGCGGTTAATCTGCCGGGGCGAGGTGCAGGAGGTTCCGTCGAGCGACGACATTGCCCTCGGCATCTTCATGGAGCACGAGTTCCATGACAACGAGCTAGTGCTGGGGGTGGGCGATGCGTTGTTCCTCTATACGGACGGTATCACCGAGGCGTGCAACGCGGCGGAGGATGAGTTCGGTGAAGATCGTCTCGACGAACTGCTCGCACGACGGGCGGACGCCGACATCCCCGACCTGATCTCGGAGGTCGTCGGTGCGGTCGAGGAGTTCGCGGGCGGCGTCGCCCAGTTCGACGACATGACCTGCTTGGCGCTACGCATGAACAGCAACAAGCCGGCTTGACCGACACTCGGCAGCCTTCCTGATGCGGCGTTCGCTGCTATCGGCCTTGGCCGTTCTGGTCTGGCTCCTTCGATCCCCGGCAGACGCTGAAGAAGCGGGGGGCGATCCGCCTTCTGAAGCGGTGCCAGGCGAGGTGGTGTTCGGTCAGTCTGCCGCGTTGAGCGGTCCGGCCAGCGAACTCGGCACGGGCATGCGTTTGGGACTTGAGTCCGCGTTCGCCGAAGTCAATGCTGCCGGCGGCGTCGGGGGCCACCGGCTTGCCCTTGTCTCCCTGGACGACATGTACGAGCCCGAGGCGGCGGTGGCGAACACCCGCGAACTGATCGGGAAGCACGACGTCTTCGCCCTAGTCGGTGCGGTCGGCACGCCCACGTCCCGGGCCGCCCAACCGGTTACCAGCGATGCTGCCGTGCCCTACATCGCGCCGTTCACCGGTGCCGAGTTTCTCCGCGACGTGGAGGAGCGGTCGAACGTGGTCAACGTCCGGGCTTCGTACTTCCAGGAGACTGCGGAGATCGTCGCCCGGCTGACGGAGGATCTCGGTATCGAGAAGATCGGCATCCTCTACCAGGATGACTCGTACGGACGAGCTGGGCTGGCTGGATTGCGTCGCGCGCTGGATGCCCACGGCCTGCCCCTGGTCGCGGAAGCCAACTACCCGCGCAACACCGAGATCGTCAAGAGCGCCCTTCTCGATCTGCGTCGCTACGACCCGGAGGCCGTAGTCATCATCGGCGCCTACAAACCCGCCGCAACGCTGATCAGGTGGGCGCGGCGGCTCGGTTTCCGGCCGGTGTTCGTCAATATCTCCTTCGTGGGAACCTCGGCGCTTGCCGAAGAACTGGGTGCCGACGGTGTCGGCGTCTACATCACCCAGGTCGTGCCGTTTCCGTTGGACAAGGGGGTTGCCGTCGTCGATCGCTACCAGGAGGCACTGGCGGGGTTTGCGCCCGATGCGGAGCCTGGGTTCGTATCCCTCGAGGGCTACCTGGCAGGGCGACTGGTCGCCCAGGGCCTGCGTCTGGCGGGGCCCGGGGCGTCGCGGGCGCAGTTTCTCGAGGCGCTGCGCAACGCACCGCCGATCGATCTCGGCGGCTTCGAGCTGGAATACGGCGTTGAGGACAATCAGGGTTCCGACCGCGTCTACCTGACCGTTATCGATGCCAACGGCGAGGTCAGGCCCGCGCAACGGATGGTCAGGTGAGCGATCCGTCGGTCGCCGCGGCGGCGCCAAGCCGGCCGCAGGGTGCCGCACAAGACACAGGCGCGGTTCCGGGTGAACACACAACAGGCCGGCGCGTCGGCATCCGCCTGCAAACCTACGTGGGTCTGTTTGGCAGCGTGCTCCTGGTCACCATGGCGAGCGTCGTCGCGTACGTCTTCCTGAACCAGATCGTCCAGTACCAATCGCGGTTGGCCGAGGACAGCATTCCCAATCTGAGCCGAGCCGTGGAGGTGGCGCGGCAGAGTACCAACCTGGTGCAGAGCGTCGTGCGCATGGTGTCGGCTTCGACGCCCGCCGAGCACCAGAGCGTCGCCGACGAGGTGTCGCAGGGGCGCCAGGAACTCATCGAGATGGTCGAGGCCATCGGCGCGATGGAGATCTTCAGCGAACAGGCGCACCAGCTGTCGTTGCGCCTCGATACCCTGGAGGCCCTGCTGAACGAGATCGAGGAGTCGTCCGGGCGTCGGTTGGACATCCGGGCGCTTCTCGAGGTACTGGTAGGCGAACTCGGCGTGATCAACAAGAACCTCGAGCGGAGCACCGGCGCGGCGATCGACGACCAGGGGTTTTTCCTGGCGACGGGATTGCGCAATCTGGACGATGTTGCGGAGCCGCTGTCGGAACGCGATTGGGACAACGAACTGGCCCACTACCGGGACCTGATCGAGATCAACGACCAGACCACGATCGGGGGCTTGCTGCTCGGCGAAGCGCTGGTGTTGGCGGACCGGGATCTCTTGGGACCGATCGAGGAGCGATTCCAGAGCGCCGCACAGAGCATCATGCGGGTCAGCGCAAGGTTGGCCCCACGCCCGGACCAGGCCGGGTTGGTGGCGGACGCCCGCCGGCTCGTCGAGATCGGCAGCGCGGCCGACGGCGTCCTGGCACTTCGGCGCGAGACGCTCGAACGACTGGAGCGCGAAACCGAGGCCTTGGACGACGGCCGTGAAGCGTCGACGCTGCTGCTCGCCGACATGGAAGCGCTCGTGGCGGAGATCAACCGCCAGGCGGTCGCCGTGAACACGGAATCCCAGGAGGCGGCGACGACGGGCATGGTTCTGCTCGTGGCGCTGACCTTGGTGAGCGTGGTTGGCGCGGTCCTGATCGGGTGGCTGTTTGTCGGCAGGCACTTGATCCGGCGGTTGGTCGAGCTTGCCGGCAACATGCGCGACATGGCCGGAGGCGACTTGGAGGTTCCGGTCGCGGTGACCGGAAACGACGAGGTGACCGACATGGCGAATGCGCTGGAGGTCTTCCGACGCTATGCACTGGAGGTCCAGCGATTGAACCTGGTCGAAAAGCTCGCGCAGGAACTCGACGAGAAGAACCAGGACCTGGAGCAGGCTCTCGAGCGACTGCGCAAGGCGCAGGAGCAGATCGTGGCCGAAGAGAAGCTGGCATCGCTCGGCCAGCTGACGGCGGGCGTGGCGCACGAAATCAAGAATCCGCTCAATTTCGTGAACAACTTCTCCGAGGTCTCCCGGGAGCTTGTGGACGAGATTAGCGAGATCCTCGGAGAAGCCGGCGACGATCAATCCGACACGGTCGAGGAAGTCGAAGAGGTGCTCGACGATCTGCGGGTCAACCTGGAGAAGATCCGGGAGCACAGCGGGCGCGCCGACGGCATCGTGCACAATATGCTCGAGCACTCCCGGGCCGAACCGGGCGACTGGCGCGAGACGGATCTCAACGCCCTGGTCAAGCAGTACCGGGACTTGGCCTACCACGCCATCAGGGCCGAGAACAACGAATTCAACGTCACCATGATGGACGACCTCGATGACCAGGTCGGCATGGTCGAGGTGGTGCCCCAGGACATCAGCCGAGCGTTCCTGAACATTCTGACCAACGCCTGCCAGGCGATCGAGGAGAAGTGTGCCGAGCTCGGTGCCGACTACGACCCGGAACTCGGCATTTCGAGTCGGCGCTTGGACGACGCGGTCGAGTTCACCATCCGTGACAACGGCCCCGGCATCCCCCCGGAGCTGCGCCAGCGCATGTTCGAACCCTTCGTGACCACCAAGGACACCGGCAAAGGGA
>JAPPKV010000485.1 GCA_028819775.1 Gammaproteobacteria bacterium
CTTGTGCACCTTCGAAGTGATGAAAATCAGGCAACATCGCGTGCTGAACGAATCGTAGGCTGTGAATGACAGATTGTGCCTTGTACGCCTTAGCAAGTTGACGATCACCAAATCCGTAGGCTAGGAGCACGCGCGTGGGTTCTCCTCGGACCAGGGATTGCACCGCGCGCTGCAGAAAGAGACGCAGTCCTTCCTCAGTGTATGGCGGATCGGTGAAGACCAGATGGCAGCGTTGCTGCAGTGAACGCGGGAAGGTGATGCGCAGATCAGAGAAAACGGGCCGGATCCGGAGCCCGAGCCGGTGCCTTGTTGCATGAATGTATGAAAGGATACGTTCGTCGATGTCGACCACGACGACATCCGTGGATGGGGAGATCAGAGCCAGAGCGATAGATGTCATGTCCTGATCCCCGACCATCAGGACGGTAGCGTTGTGGAGGTTGAACGTGTTGTACATGTATGTCGCCCGCCGCCAGACGGTCTCGACTGTCGCGGGCACATGGTCTAGCTGCCAGATCGGGGGCGGTCGATCTGCGAGTACCTTGTTTAGTTTCGAGAGAATTGCAGATTCATTAGCTCGGGAAAGGGGCGAAGGTTGGGCCGCCTTGAGAACCCCGGACACAGCGCTATGGTGGCTCCCCTCGATGATGAAACCCGCCGAAAGTTCCTGCACGAATGGGCCAAGGCACTGTACGATTCCTTCGATTGAACTGCGGGACAACCCAGTCTTCACGACGAGGTCTGCCATCGGCACAGGCTTGGTGGATGCGAGCAAAGCGACGACTGCGTGTGCTCGCTTGAGGTCGATGCCCCATTGGCGGCGAAGCTGGTCAAGTGCGGATTCGATGGTTGGATTCATAGTTCCCATGCGACCACCTCTCCGACCTCCCATGTTGGCTTGCGGTATCTCGATAGGGCGGTCATGCACTTCTCCAGCAGCGGGAGCCTAGACGGGGCTTTGGCGTACCCAGCGACAATGGAGTAGAGCAGCCGTATTGTCTCGTCCCAAGAGCGCGGAGTCCAAGGAAGGCGCCCATTCGGGGCACTCTTGATCAGCCGCGACCGCCGATCACGTCGGGACAATCGCCTCGCGTTAGCGTCTGGGACCGCGCGTGCGCGTCCGCCGTCGGGGAACGTTGAGGCGCTGGCGTCGTTCCCAAAGGCTCTTGCGGCTGATCCCTAGCGCCTTCGCCAGTTCGGTCTCGGTGAGACGATCTTCGTTGTCGAGAACGAACCGCAGGAAGTAGCCTTCCAGGCTACTCGACGACTCCCGTTGCGCGTCGGCCTGAGCCGTGAGCGAGGCGCCGACGTGAATGGGCAGCATGCCGGCATCGATGGTGGTTGACTGGCACAGGATCACCGCACGTTCGAGGGCGTTTTCCAGCTCCCGCACATTTCCGGGCCACCGGTACCGCCGCATCGCTTCCATTGCGGCGGCCGACAGCGCGAGTCCGCGCTTGTTGAACTTGCCGGCGAGGCGCTCGAGCGTGGTCTGCGCAATGGCGACCACGTCGTCGCCGCGTTCGCGCAGTGGAGGGACACGAAGAGAAACCGAGTTGAGCCGAGCGAACAGGTCCTCCCGGAACTGCCCGCTCTTGGTCAATTGCCGAAGGTCGCGATGGGTGGCGGCGATGACGCGGACGTCGATGCGGTGGGCCTCGGAGCTGCCGAGTCGACGAAACGTACCTTCATCCAGGTACTGGGCCAGGCGCGCTTGCGCGCTCGCGGGAAGGTCGCCGATCTCGTCTAGGAACAGGGTGCCGCCGTGAGCTGCCTCGAGCAATCCGCGGCGCGCCGCCGGGTCTTGCGTTGAAGACGGGCCCGCCGAGGTCCTGCCGAACAGTTCGACCTCGATCAACGTTTCGGGAATCGCCGCGCAGTTGAAGGTGATCACCTGCGCGTGGCGCCGCCGGCTCGCCGAGTGAAGGGCCCGGGCGATGAGTTCCTTGCCCGTGCCGGATTCACCGAGTATCAGTATCGACGACTCGGTTGGGGCCACGGAGGCGACCTGGTCGAGTAGCTCTCGCATTTCCTCGCACTGGCCGACGATGGGCGAAAACGCCGAACGATCCGCAGGCACGTCAGCGGAGGCGACGGCACGTTCAACCGCCGCGTTCAATGCGTTCGGTTGAATTGGCCTCGGCAGGTAGTCGGCGGCCCCGGACCGCATGCACTCGACCGCTTCGGGGATGCTCGGCGAGTCGGCCAAGAGCACGACGGGCACCGGGGCGGCCATCGTAACGACGTTCGGGGACGCGGCCGCCAAGGACGCATTGGCGACGACGATGTCCGGTTGCGCATTGCCGATGGTCACGCGGTCCGCGTTGGGCGCTTCGACGACGCCGAACCCGTTGCGTTCGAACTCCTCACGCAGATTTCGGCGGCTCGAGTCGTCCTGTTCGATCACGAGCACGCGGGTCATCTCGTCAATACTAGCGCGTCTTGCGAGTACGCAACGGCGTCTTGCGAGTACACAAGCCGTTAGGGAGCAGATTGAGGCACCTGGCCACTCCCAGCCTGAGTCTGGGCAGCAAGGGCGCTCATGGAATCTAGCAGGACGATCGCCCTCCCTCGGGCGTTTGTTCGTGAAAGAATGCGGCGTACGACTAGCGGTGCGCCCAAGGCCCGACGAGTGATGACGACCATACGGCATCGAAGCTTGATTCGAGTGAGAGCGGTTTGCCGCGGACAAGAGGACTCGCGGCGCTGTTGCGGCGGCGAGGCGATACCATGAACGAACTGTCGATGGGCACCCTGCTGCTCGTCATCGTCGTGCTTACCATCATGTCCGCGTATTTCGCCGGATCCGAGACGGCGATGATGGCGCTGAACCGCTATCGCCTCCGGCATCTCACCAACGAGGGTCACCGCGGGGCGCGCAAGGCCAACCGCCTGCTGCAACGGCCCGACCGGCTGCTCGGCGTCATCCTCATTTGGAACAACATCGTCATCATCCTGGCCGCGTCGTTCGCCACCGAGGTTTCCCGCCGACTGCTCGGCGATGCTGTGGGCCCGATTGTCGGTGCGGTGCCGTTTACGTTCTACATGCTGGTGTTCGCCGAAGTGACGCCGAAGACCGTCGCGGCGGCGAGACCGGAGACGTTCGGCTTTCCGTCGGCCTACATCCTGCAGCCGCTGTTGCAGATCTCCCGTCCGTTGGTGCTCCTCGTCAACTGGATCAGCAACCTGATGGCGACGCCGTTGATTGCGCGGGCCGAGGAGAAGTCCGAGACGCTTTCGGTCGCCGAGCTCAAGACCGTGCTGAACGAGCACACCACGATCCCACGCGACCACCAGGACATGATCGTCGGCATCCTGGACCTGGAGAACGCCACGGTGGAGGACATCATGGTGCCCCGAGCCGAGATCGCCGGCATCGACATCAACGACGATACGGCGACGATCATCGAAGCGATCGAGAGTTCGCAGCACACGCGCCTGCCGGTGTACCGAGAACACATCGACGACGTCGTGGGTATCCTCCACTTGCGGCGGGCGTCCCGTTTCACGAGTCGGGAAACGTTCAGCAAGGCGGCCCTTGAGCGGGAGACCGAGGAACCGTACTTCGTCCCGATGAGTACGTCGCTCCACACCCAGCTCTTCAACTTCCGGCGACACAAGCGGCGCATAGCGCTTGTCGTGGACGAGTACGGCGAGATCCAGGGCATGGCGACGATGGAGGACATCCTCGAGGAGATCGTCGGGGAATTCACGACCGACTTCACCGCCGACTTGGGCGAGATTCACCGGCAGAACGATGGATCCTACGTCATCAACGGCAGCGTTCTCGTCCGCGACGTGAACCGGGCTCTCGGCTGGGACCTCCCGACCACGGGTCCGCGGACGATGAACGGACTCGTCCTCGAGTACCTGGAGGCGTTTCCGGATGGTCAGGTCGGCGTCCGGATTGGGCGCTACGCGATCGAGACGGCCCGGATTACGGACAACGTCATTCGCACTGTCAAGGTGACCCAGTTGCCGGGCGACGCACCCTGACGTCAGCGATCGATGGCGAGGTATCCGGCGACCGCCGTGCCGCGCGGCACTTGGGCGATGTTCCATTCGTCAACCGCCCAGGCGAGCATGGTCTCGACCTGGCCGAGGGGCGCATCGACACCGAGAAGCGAAAGTACGGCGGCCAGGTTGTGCGCTGCCCATCGATTGTCGATGGCGGTTGCGCGGTTGTGCTTGGACAGCTTGACTCCGGAGGCTTCTACGACCACGGGGACGTGGGCGTAGGTGGGGGCCTCCATGCCGAGCCATCGCATGAGGAGAAGCTGCTCGGCAGTGTTGTCCAGGAGATCGGCCCCCCGGACGACGTTGTTCACGCCGACCGCGAGGTCGTCGACTACGACCGCAAGCGGGTACGATGCGAAGCCATCGCGGCGCCGCACGATGAAGTCGCCCACGGTGCGCGGCGACATGTCCACATAGCCCTGCACCCGATCCACGAATTTCGGCGCCGCCAACCCGGCTCGAACCCTCACCGCGTTGCCATCGCGGGGCAACCCCCTATCTCGGCATGTTCCCGGATACTGGTCGTGTCCGCGCAGTTCCCGGCGGGTGCAACCGCAGGCGAAGCATCTCGCGTCCAGTTGTGAAATCGCGCCGACGTGGCGGTCTTGGTTGTCGCTTTGCCGATGAACGGGTCCGTCCCAGCGAAGGCCATGCGATTCGAGCGTGGCAAGAATGGCGGACTCGGCAAGGGGGTCGACGCGCGGCATGTCCAGGTCGTCGATCCGGACCAGCCAGGTACCGCCTACGGCGCGTGCATCGAGCCAGGAGGCGACTGCGGTCAGCAGCGACCCGATGTGCAGGGGACCCGATGGCGTCGGCGCGAAACGACCGACGTAGTCCGGTGCCGGTTGTTTGCCGTTGCCTTCCTCGAGGTGGGCGTTCCTCCGCGTCACATCAGCCGCGGAGCTGTTTCTCGCGGAGTTCGTCCAAGGACTTGCAGTCTACGCACTGGGTCGCGGTAGGCCGTGCCTCTAGGCGGCGAAGACCGATTTCGACGCCACAGGTGTCGCAGTAGCCGTAGTCCTTGCGGTCGATCCGGTCGAGTGTCTCGTTGATCTTGCGGATCAGACGCCGCTCCCGGTCGCGGGTCCGCAATTCGATCCCGAGTTCCTCCTCGCGCGTGGCGCGGTCGAGCTCATCCGGGAAGTTGGACGCCTCGTCCTGGAGTTGGTTGACGGTGCGGTCCACCTGCTCCATGAGTTCGCGGCGCCATTCGTTGAGGATATGACGGAAGTGGGCAACCTGGTCCGGGTTCATGTACTCCTCGTCCGAACCGGGGGTGTAGGGCACGAAGTTCCGAAACGGGGATACGCCGCCGGTGGCGGTTCCCAAGAGTGAATCCTTGGTCTCGATGGACGTTTCGCTGGTCGCTTCGTTGGTCATGGCTTTACCGGCAATCCTATTGATCCAGTATGCTTGGCCGCCGCCAAGGTCGCTCTTTCGAGAGGGCGCGTAACCTACCAAAAGGAATTCGCAATAACCACATCGAATGCGTTACGGGAAGTTACGGTTCCGTGAGGTTCGAGCCGCCCCTTCAACGCGCTACCCTGATCCGCCGCTACAAGCGCTTTCTCGCCGATGTCGAGACCGCCGAGGGAGAAACGCTAACCCTTCATTGTCCCAATACCGGGGCGATGACCGGCTGTGCCGACCCCGGCAGCAGCGCGTGGTATTCCACCTCCGCCAACGAGCGCCGCAAGTACGCCCACACGCTGGAAATCGTCGGTGATCGCGACGGCCATCTCATCGGAATCAACTCGGCGCGCGCCAACGCCCTGGTCGTGGAAGCGTTGGCAGCGGGCATGGTCCCGGGCCTCCCGGCCGACGCAGGCGTCCGGCGCGAAGTGGCGATCCCGGGGCAGCCGGGACGCCTCGACCTATTGGTGGGCGACGTATACGTCGAGGTGAAGTCCGTCACCCTCAGGCTGGCGGATTCCGGCGCGTTTCCGGATGCGGTGAGCGCGCGTGCGACGCGTCATCTGGATACGCTGGCCCGCCTGAAGCGTAGAGGGCACCGCGCGGCGCTGGTGTTCTGCGTTCAGCACACGGGCATCGACAGGGTGCGCAGCGCCGACGAGATCGACCCCGACTACGGACGCGCGCTGCGCCGAGCGGTGGCGCACGGTGTGGACGTGGTTGCCGTGCGCTGTCGCGTGACCCCGTTGGAAATCGTGCCGGCGGGCGTTGTCCCAGTGGATTTGCCGTCATCGGTCGAGGAACGCGCGTAGGGGCGACCCTATCGCGCCCGCAGGGCGCGCCGGTCGCCCTTGACCCTATCGCGCCCGTCAGGGCGCGCGGTCGCCCGTGCCGGAAGTCCCGGTTGTCTCGGAAAGGGTAGGGTAAAACGCCGCAAAACGGCTCTAACGCGCCCGCAAGGGCGCTCGCTCGCCGTCTGGCCCCATCCCCCCCGCCCGAGGACTCTGCGCCTCTGCAACGGCACTTTGGGCCGTTCTGAGGCGCAGACTCCTTGGCCCGTCCCCTACGGGGCCCGGTACCTCGCCTTGATCTGGACATACTCCGCCACGTGGTCGAGACGGGCGCCGTGCCTGGCCACCAGCTCGGCGGCGGCGAAGTTCGCGAAACCGGCGGCAGCGCTCGGCTCCGCACCATTCACCCGGGCGTGCAGGACGGCGCCCGCGTAGATGTCGCCGGCACCGGTCGTGTCGACGGCTTGGCTTGGGAAACCGGGTGCGAACTGGCCTCTGCCCTTCGCCACGGCGAGGCTGCCGCGCGCTCCGAGGGTAATGTTGAGGAACGGAGCGATGTCGCCGAGTTCGGCGACGGCGATATCCAGGCGGTCAGTCCCGGCCCAGGTCAGGGCTTCTTCCTCGTTGCAGAACAGTTGATCGACGCCGTTGCCGAGCATGTCGACGAGCCCGTCTCGGAAGTTGACGACCATGGACGGGTCCGCGAGCGACAGGCTCGTCCGCCGACGTCCGAGTTCGGCGATCTGCCGCGCTTGGACGGCGGCCTCTCGACCCGATTCCGAAGACGCGAGATAGCCTTCGACGTAGAAATACGCGGACCCCGCGATGGCGGCCTCGTTCAGATCCTGCGGCCCCAGTTCGGCCGACGCACCGAGAAATGTCGTCATCGTTCGTTCGGCGTCTGCCGTGATGAGGGTCAGGCATCGACCGGATTTGCCATTCCCATCGCGTGTTCCGGCGGTGGCGACGCCGACATCGCCGAATTCCTCTAGGAAGAAACGACCGAGATCGTCGTCCGCCACTCGGCAGGAATAGGCGCTGCGGCCGCCAAAGGCGTGTACCGCAAACACGGTATTCGCAGCGGACCCGCCGGCGCGACGTTTGGGTTCGTGGTCGTGAA
>JAPPKV010000211.1 GCA_028819775.1 Gammaproteobacteria bacterium
TGGCCTTGGGTCGGTCGAGGACGACTTCGAGCACGCCGCCGTCGGTGCGGGTCTTCAAGGGGGCGGTCATGCTGCGCCGCTCCGCAGGCGGACCAGGGCGTCGAGCGCCCGAACCCCGCGACCCTTGGGACCGACGGCCAGTGGATTCACGTCCAACTCCTCAAGCGACGGCGAGTGGGCCACCGCGAACCGGGCAATGCCGAGGATCGCGTCCACGGCGGCGTCCACGTCTGCCGTTGCGCGACCCCGATACCCCTGCAGCACGGGTGCGCAGCGAAGTTCGGCGAGAGCCCTTCGCACATCGGACTCGTCGACGGGCAGGAGCAGGGTAGCGGTGTCGGCGAGCAGCTCGACGAGCACGCCGCCCGATCCAATGGTGAGCATGAGGCCGAGCTGCGAGTCCCGGCTGATGCCCACGATCAACTCGACGACGGTGTCCGTCTCGAAACGTTCGACGAGAATCCCGTTGCCGATCCCGAGGAGATCTCGGGCCGCTGCCCGGAGTTCATCAGGTTCCGACAGACCCGTGCGAACTGCGTGCCGCTCGGTCTTGTGCGCTACGCCGAGTGCCTTGACCGCGACGGGACCACCAAGCGACTCGGCGAAGTCAACGGCCGTGTCGAGGTCTTGGACGACGGAGCCTTCCGGGACCGGCACACCGTATTCGGCCAGCAGCTGTTTGGACAATGCCTCGTTCAACGTCACCGGATCGCCCGACATGCACGCGACGGGTAGGAGGGGACGAAATTCGGCCTCGCCCCACGCAGCACCGACCAAAGCTGCGGCCTTGACGGCGCCGAGGGCTTCGCGGATGCCGCCGAGCGGTGCGAGAGCGCGCTCGATCAACGCCATGGCACGATCCTCCGGCAGGTTCTCGGCGAGCGTCGCCGCGATGATGCCCTTGTTCCCGGTGTGTTGCATCGCGCATTCAAAGGCTTCAAGGGTTGCTTCCCAATCGGCGTCGGCACAGCGGTCCGATCGAGGGAAGTCCAGCATCAGCAGCGTGGCGTCGTACGGCCCCCGGCCGAAAGCCGCGAACGTCCTGGCGAGGGCGTCGGAATCGCCCCAGCTGAACGTGTGGTAGTCGAAGGGGTTCGCCACCGTGACCAGGGGATGCACCGTTGCCGCGACGTCTTCGGCATGTCGGGCCGTCAGTTCGGGTAGTACAACCCCGGCGTTTTCGGCGGCGTCCGCAAGGATGCTCGCCTCTCCGCCGGAACAGCACATGGCGCCCAACCGGTGTCCGTCCAAGGGTCCATGCACATGCAGTAGCTTCAAGGTCTCGAGTAGTTCGGGAATGCCGTTGGCGCGGGCGAACCCGAGACGCTTGAGGAAAGCCTCGGCACCGGCCTCGGAGCCCGCGATGGATGCCGTATGGGTCAGCGCAGCCGACCTGCCCCGGGTCGACCGGCCGACCTTCATGACCACGACGCCGACCCGCCGCTGCCGCGCACGGCGGGCCAGATCCTCGTAGGCGGGAACCGATTCGAACCCTTCGACATGAAGTCCGATGGTGCTGACGCGATCGTCGTCGAGGAGAGCCGCCGCCAGTTCGGCCACGCCAAGCTGGGCCTGGTTTCCGGCGGTGACGACATAGGCGATCGGCAGCCCGCGCCGCTGCATGGTGATGCTGATGGCGATGTTCGAGGACTGGGTGATGATCGCGACGCCGCGGGCGGACGGCCCAAGCCGCCGGCCGCCGTGCTGGTCCGGCCACAGCGGCACGCCGTCGAGGAAGTTGATCGCGCCGTAGCAGTTCGGGCCGATGATGGGCATTCCCGATGCCGCCTTCAGGAGTTCCCGTTGCAGCCCTGCGCCGTCCTTGGCTTCGAGAAAGCCGGAGGCGTAGCAGATCGCCCCGCCGGCCCCCCGCGCCGCGAGGTCCGATACGGCACCCACGGTGGCATGGCGGTTGACACCGACGAAGGCGGCATCGGGGGCTTCGGGCAGGTCCGCGATTGACCGGAAGACAGTTCTGCCCGCCACGTCGTCGCGGCTTGGGTGTACCGGCCAGATCATGCCGTCGAAGCCCATCCGGTCGCATTGCTCGACGACGCGCGCGGCGGGCGTGCCACCGATCACGGCGATGGTGCGCGGAGACAGCAGCCGCGCAAGTCGTTTCGCCGGTCGATCCACCAGCTAGGCGCCCAGCGGGCGTAGCAGATCGCGCCCGATGATATGACGTTGAATCTCGGACGTGCCGTCCCAGATTCGCTCGACCCGGGCGTCCCGCCAGAACCTCGCCAGGGGAAGGTCGCTCATCAGCCCCATGCCGCCGTGGATCTGCACCGCCTCGTCGGTCACCCGCGCCAGCATCTCGGAAGCGTAGAGCTTGGCCGAGGCAATCTCCCGGTTCGCCGGCAGGCCGCGATCCAAGCGCCAGGCGGCGGCCAGCGTCATCCAGTCTGCCGCGTCGATCTCAGTGATCATGTCGGCGAGCTTGAACGACACGCCCTGGAATCTGCCGATGGCCTGTCCGAACTGCTCGCGTTCGGCGGCGTAGGCCAGCGCCAGGTCGAAGGCGCGCCGCGCCCGCCCGACGCACATCGCGGCGACGGTCAAGCGCGTCCCGTAGAGCCACTCGTTGGCCAGCTCGAAGCCGCGATGCGGCTCGCCGAGAATCTGCACAGAAGGCAACCGGCAATTGTCGAAGACGAGAACCGCATTGTGGTAGCCGCGGTGCGAAACGGAGTCGTAGCCGGGGCGGATGTCGAAACCGGGCGTTCCGCGATCCACGAGGAAACAGGTGATGAGCTTCTTCGGACCACGCGCGGTGTCCTCCTCCCCGGTGGCCACGAACACGATGGCGAAGTCCGCGACATCGGCATGCGAGATGAAATGCTTGGTGCCGTTGAGGATCCAGTCGTCGCCGTCGGGTTTCGCGAAGCACTGCATGCCACGCACGTCCGAACCGGCACCCGGTTCCGTCATCGCCAACGCGTCGAAGCGTTCACCCCGGGCGCTCGGGAGTAGGTAGCGCGCGCGCTGCTCGGCGTTGCAGGCCATGAGGATTCCGGAGGGGCGGCCCCAGAAAACGGTGAGCGCCATGGATGCGCGACCGAGTTCCCGCTCCAAGAGAGTGAAGGTCAAGTGGTCGAGCCCGCCGCCGCCGACCTCGACCGGCAGATTCGGCGCGTAGAAGCCGAGTTCGAGGACCTTGCGCTTGATCGACTCGCCGAGTTCCGGGGCGACGCGTCCGGTCCGCTCCACCGCCTCCTCGTGGGGGTAGAGTTCACGCTCCACGAAGTCGCGCACGGTGTCGACCACCATTTGCTGTTCCGCCGTCAACCCAAAGTCCATGCCGTCCTCACTCGGCCAGGCGAGCGCGGTGCTCGGCGAGCGTATTGCCGGCACCAACGCCATGTCTGCGCAGCGCTTCCATGATTGACACGAGACAGTCGTCCCGCAACCGCTCCAGTTCCTTCACCGTGCGCCCCGCCGCCTGCTGCTCGGTACCGGAAGCCATCGTATCGATCAGTTCGTCGGTGAGTTCCGGTGCCTCGAGCCGGGTCCACGGCGACTTCAGCGTCGGACCGAATTGGTTCAGGAAGCGGCGCATGCCGCTGTCCCCGCCGGCCATGTGGAAGGCGAGGCATGTACCCATGACCGCCCACCTCAGACCCGGCCCGTAGGTGATCGCCGCATCGAGTTCCTCGGTGGTCGCGATATCGTCGTTGACGAGATGCAATGCCTCCCGCCACAGGGCCTCCTGGAGACGGTCGGAAAGGAAACCGTCGATTTCGTTGCGCACTCTCAGCGGGTGCATGCCGAGGCCGGTGTAGAAGGCCATCGCCCGGTTGACGTTCTCCGGGGCCGATTGCCGACCGCCGAGCACTTCCACCAGCGGTAGCAGGTACACGGGATTGAACGGATGACCAACCACGATGCGCGCCGGGTGTCGGCAATCGGCCTGGAGATCGCTCGGCAACAGGCCGGATGTACTCGAGGCGATGAGGACTCGGTGGTCTGTCGCGCAATCGATCGCCGCAAGCAAGCCGCGCTTGAGGCCGATACGCTCCGGCGCGCTCTCCTGCACGAACTCGGCGTCTCGACAGGCATCCTCCATTGTCTCGGCACAGCGCAGCCGGGTAGTGCTGGCATCGTGATGAAGGCCCAGCCTTTCGAGCGCCGGCCAAGCGTTGTCCACGGCGGACCGGAGCCGGCTCTCCCAACCCAGGGCGATATCCCAGGCAACCACATCGAGTCCTTTCGCCAGGGCCCGGGCGGTCCAGCCGGCCCCGATCACGCCGGCGCCGATGACGGCCAAGGTCTCGACGCGTTCGGTCAACCCGACCTCGACCGGTCAGCGCTGGCGGAGGCCGAACTTGGCCCGGGCTTCGTCGGGACCCACGACCCGGGCGCCGAGCATCTCCACGATGTTCCGGGCCCGCTCGACCAACTGCGCGTTGCTGGCGAACACGCCCCGAGACAGGTACAGGTTGTCCTCCAGACCCACCCGGACATGGCCGCCAAGCAACACCGATTGCGCAGCGAAGGGCATCTGGTTGCGGCTGATCGCGAAGGCCGTCCAGTTGGCACCGGGTGGCAGCATGTCGACGCAGGCCTTGAACACGCCCACATCCGCCGGCGCCGCCCACGGGATGCCGAAGCAGAGCTGGAACAGCGGCGGGTCGTCAAGCAGATCCTCGCCGAGCATCTGCAGGGTGAAGCTCAAGTGTCCGGTGTCGAAGATCTCCAGTTCCGGCTTGACGCCGAGTTCGCGAATCCGGAGCGCGCCCCGGCGCAGCATGTCGGGCGTCGAGACGTAGACCAGGCTGCCTTCCCCGAAGTTGTACGAGCCGCAGTCCAATGAGCAGATCTCGGGCAGCAGTTCCTCGACATGCGGGAGCCGCTCGACCGCGCCGACGAGATCCGTGTCCTCGCCGAACTCGGTGGGCGTCTCGTCGGAACCGATCACCAGGTCGCCGCCCATCCCCGCCGTAAGGTTGATGACGACGTCGGTTTCGGCGTCGCGGATCCGCGCCACCACTTCCCGGTATAGCTCAACGTCGCGGCAGCCCTTCCCGGTGGCCGGATCGCGTACATGGCAATGCACGATCGCGGCCCCGGCCTTGGCGGCGTCGAGGGCGGAAGCGGCAATCTCGGCCGGCGTAACGGGTATCTCGGGGTGCTTGCCGACCGTATCGCCGGCCCCGGTCACCGCGCAGGTGATTACGACTTCGGGATTCATGTCGTCGCCCTTAAGCAAGCGCTTGCGCATCGGACTTTACACTGCCCATCGAGGTCTTGGGTACGGGGCGCGCCCTCGTCGAGGTCCGAAGCTTCCCAAGGTCTACGGGTACACTACAGGCGGCCCCAAACACGGGATTCTAATTGTTGGCGGCAGTTCGACTGCGGGGCGCAGCCCTCCTATTCGTTCAGGCGACCTTCGGTGTCGGCGGCGTTGCCGGAGCAGCGTCGGCATCTGAGTCTCCTCAAGCAATCCCGTTCCTTCCGGCGGCCGCGGACCCGCAGGACAGGCAGGGCTTCGTGCGGGTGATCAACCGGTCGCCCGACGCCGGCACGGTGTCCATAGAGGCATTCGACGACCACGGGCATTCCTACGGCCCGTTGACGTTGTCGCTAGGCGCGAACGAAACGGCGCACTTCGACTCCGACGACCTGGAGAACGGCAACCCGGCCAAGGGCCTGACCGGCGCGACCGGAGCGGGCGAAGGGGACTGGCGCCTCTCATTGACCACAGGACTCGATATCGATGTCTTGGCCTACATCCGCACGGGCGATGGCTTTCTCACCTCGATACGAGACGCCGCGCCGTGGGAAGACGGCGGCCACCGGATCGCGATCTTCAACCCCGGGTCCAATCGGAATCAGGAGAGCCTGTTGCGGGTCGTCAACATCGGCGAAACCGACGCAACGGTGGCCATAACCGGTACGGACGGCACGGGAAGCACCAATACGGTGACGGTGGACGTGCCGGCCGGGGCGGCGAGGACATACAAGGCGTCGGAGCTGGAGTCCGGGAGCGCAACCGGTCTGGATGGATCGTTGGGGGACGGTGCGGGCAAGTGGCAGCTAGCTGTGCGATCAGAACAGGCGGTCGCCGCGATGAGCCTGCTGTCGAGTCCGGACGGTCTCCTGACGAACTTGTCGACGATCCCGGACAACGAGACGGACGGAGTCCACGCCGTGCCGTTTCTACCACGCGCTGCCGATCCGCTTGGCCGTCAGGGTTTCATTCGGGTGGTCAACCACTCGGACATGGCCGGGGAGGTGTCGATCACGGCGTTCGACGACACCGGTCGCGAATACGAGCCACTGGCGATGTCCCTCGGCGCGAACGAGACCACGCACTTCAATTCAGACGACCTGGAATTGGGCAACCTCGAAAAAGGCCTGACCGGGAGCACGGGTGCGGGCGACGGTGACTGGCGGCTGGAGTTGACCAGCGATCTCGCAATCGAGGTGCTGGCCTACCTCCGCACGACCGGTGGTTTGCTGACGGCGATGCACGATACGGTATCGCCCGAGGGCGGCGTCTATCGCATCGCCACGTTCAATCCCGGTACCGAGAGTGAGCAGACGAGCCTTCTGCGACTCGTCAACGCGGGCGAAGATACCGCGCAGGTGACGATCACGGGCATCGACGACCTCGGCGAGATGTCCGCGGGCGAAGTGGCCTTGACTGTTCTTCCAGGTGCGTCGCGGACACTCGCGTCGCAGGAGCTCGAGGTCGGTGGCGACGGGTTCGAAGGGGCGCTTGGCGACGGTGCCGGCAGATGGCGACTCTCGGTCGAATCGGATGGACCAAGCACAGTGCTCAACTTGCTTTCGAGTCCTACCGGCCGGATCACGAACCTGTCGAGCGAGCCGACGCGTGCGGCGACGCTCACCGCCAACTTCCACCGCGGAACACAAGGGTTCGTCGCCGACTTCGCCGACTACCCGGCCGACGACCCGGAACCCTACGAGTTGACGTCCGACTACCGGCCGCTTCCGCCGCCGCTGGAGGCGAAGTCGGCGCTGTTCATCTCCGGCGTCAACCGCAGCGACGACCTTTTCATGTTCTACAAGGCCCATGTCGGCGGACTGGTACCCGGCGCACGCTATGTCGCTACCGCAACCGCGGAAATCGCGACCGAGGTGCCGTACGGCTGCATAGGAGTCGGCGGCGCGCCGGGCGAGAGCGTCTGGATCAAGGCCGGGGCTTCCGAAGTCGAACCGATACCGGTCCGCGAGGGCGACTACCTAAGGATGAACATCGACGTCGGCAACCAGTCCAACGGGGGCGACCAGGCCGTGGTGCTCGGCAACATGGCCAACTCCCGAAGCTGCGAGCAGC
>JAPPKV010000011.1 GCA_028819775.1 Gammaproteobacteria bacterium
GGCCTGCGGTTCGTCCGAACACCGCTCCCGCGGTCAGCCCGGTGCCGCCGGGATAATTGAAATAGTAGAGCCCGCCCACCAGTTCGCCGGCTGCGAACAAACGCGGAATCGGCGAGCCGTCCTCGGCCAGCACCCGGGCTTCGGCATCGACCGCCAAGCCCCCGAAGGTGAACGTAATGCCGCAGGTGACGCCGTAGGCTTCGAAGGGCGGCGTGTCCAGACGGTTCGCCCAGTTCGATTTCGGCACGGCGAGGCCGACCGTGCCGCGGCCGTCCTTCACCGCCGGATCGAAAGGCGTCTCGGTGTCGACTGCGGCGTTGAACCGGGCGACCTCCGCCACCAATGCCCCGGCATCCATCGTCTCGGTCGACGCGATCCTCTCCGCCAATGCCTCGATGCTGTCCGCCGCGGCCCTGGTCACCCTGCCGACGCGGTACTCGTCGCGCAGCAGGTGGGCGACCTTGGCATCGAACAGCTGCCAGGCGCACTGACCCGGCTGGTTCAGTATCTCGCGTCCGTAGCGCGCATAGGTGTAGTTGCGGTAGTCGGCCCCCTCGTCAAGAAAGCGGAGTCCGTCGCGGTTCACCACGATGCCGAACGGGTAGGAGTGCTTCTGGAAGTTGTCGCCCACGTCCAGGTCGCCGAATTCGGGTGCGTTCATATCCCATGCGACCGCATGGCAACCCGAAAAGTTGCCCCGGGTCGCCGCGCCGATGCCGACCGCCATCCGTATGCCGTCGCCGGTGTTGAACCGTGTCCCCCGGACCTTGGCGAGATCCCACCCCGGGCCGAGGTAGCGCGCCCGCCAAGCCGGGTTGGATTCGAAGCCGCCGCAGGCGAGCACCACGGCGTTGGCATGGAGGCGAGGCCCTTCGGGCGCACTCCCGAGGCGGATTTCGAAACCGTCCGGTGTTCCTTCGAGTCCGCTGGCGTGGGCGCCGTAGCGAATCTCGACCCCCGATTTCCGGGCGATGTCCGTCAACGAATCGATCAGTCCGGGCCCGCCGCCCCAGGCTTCGACGGTGACGCCGCCCCAGAAACGCACCTTCCCGCCAATCTCGAACGACTGCCGCCCGTAGAGCGGCAGAAAACGCACACCCTTCTCGCGCATCCAGCACAGCACCTCAAAACTCGAGTCGATGAGGCGTTCGGCAAGCTCGGGGTCGGCGCGGTAGTCCGTCACGCGGCCCAGGTCGTCGTAGAAGCGCTCCCTGGTATAGGTGCCGAAATCCGCACGTCGGACTTCGGCCTCGGTGAGTTCCGGCATCAGGCGACGCAGATCGTCCACCCCGCCGTAGACGGTACGCATCGCGCCTGCGGTGAAGCGCGAATTGCCGCCTCGCAGAGCGTACGGCGCCCGTTCCAGCACGGTGACCTCCGCACCGCGCTCCCTAGCGGCTATGGCGGCGACCAACGCGGCGTTACCGCCGCCGATCACGACGACGTGGGGCACGGCTATCCTCGTCCGGTGTCGGGGAGCGCAACTATGCGAACCCCGGAGAGCCCCTGCAAGCGGTTAGACTCCGAAGCTCCCGCACGGCAAACCCACGGAGAAGAGACCGATGCGCACAGACACGATGTTGTTCGCCAAGGACGTGGTCGCGACGTCCCGGTGGTACCAGGACTTCCTCGGCATGCAGTCCGGGCATGGCGGATCTGAGTTCGAGATGCTGATGGACGGGGACACGCTGCTCCTCGAACTCCACGAGATCGACGCGGATCACGACCATGGGGTGGCCACCGGCAACCCGCTCGGCCACGGTGTCGTCGTCTTCGTTCACGTCGAGGATCCGGACGCCGCGCTGAACCGTGCCCTGGAGTTGGGCATCGAAGTCGTCAGCGACCTTCAATACAACCAACAGGCCCGCATGACCGAGTTCACCGTTCGGGATCCCAACGGCTACGCGATCTGCGTGTGCAAGTCCGACTGGGGTTGACTTCCGTCGGCGCCTGTTTCAGGCGAGCGCACCATAGCCGGTTCGGCCGCGTCCGAAGGAGGCGCCTTCGCCATTCGCTGTGCGCCGACCCGCCTCCGTCCCAGCCACACCGGCCTCGCACGAACCGAACGCAACCGGTCGCGATGCTCCCGTTCGCGTTCGTTTCATACGAGGCTGATCGGCGGCCTGCAACCGTTTTCGAATGTGACGGACCGATAGCTACCCGGATCGGCCAGCAGCTGCCTGATCAAGCCATTGTTCGACCCGTGACCGGATTGGTAGCCGGAAAACGCGCCAATGATCGGATGGCCGGCAACGTAGAGATCTCCGATCGCATCGAGGATCTTGTGCTTGACGAACTCGTCCTCGCAGCGCAGTCCCTCGTCGTTGAGCACGCCGTCGTCGTCGACGACCACGGCATTGTCCAAACTGCCGCCACGCACCAGGTCCATGGCACGTAGCCGTTCGATGTCCGACAGGAAACCGAACGTGCGGGCCCGGCTGATGTCGCGAATGAACGCCCGCGAAGAGAAATCCACCGTCGCATGCTGGCAGAGCCCCACGAAGTACGGATGATCGTAGTTCATCGTGTACTCGAGCCGGAACCCGTCGTGCGGCGAGAGAGCGGTGACCGCGTCCCCATCCGTCCAACTCACCTCCCGCGTGACCTGCAGGAAGCGTTTCGGTGCCGGCTGCTCTTCGACGCCCGCCGCGCGGATGAGTCGAACGAATGGTGCGGCGCTGCCGTCCATGATCGGCAACTCCGAGCCGCTTACATCGACCTCGGCATTGTCGATGCCCAAGCCCGCGAAGGTCGCCATCAAGTGTTCGATCGTGGAAATCCGCACGTCGTCGTCGCCAAGGGTCGTCGCAAGTTGCGTATCGACGACGTTCTGCGCCTTCGCCTCGAAACTGCAACCTAGGTCGCAACGCCGAAACACGATGCCCGCGTCCGGGTGCACCGGGCGGATGGTCAGGTCGACCTCCTGGCCGGTGTGCAGCCCGACCCCCTTCGCGTGCACCGTGCTTGCTAGCGTTCTTTGTCTTATCAACTGGCGCCCGCCGTAAAGGTGTGTTCTACGTTCCGGGCGCCCCCGACGCCCGGGCGCCGAGCCAGGTGGTCCAGTTCGATGCCTTGGCCAGGCCGTCGTCGGTCGCCCTACGGCGGCATCATCCAAACCCCGCGCACAGACCACCGCGCCGGCCACCGAATATTAGCAATCGGTTCGAACCGCTACTGCCGAACTTTTGTAACAGTTTGTATCGACTGGATTTTTGGGACAGCCAGCGGCGGCACACGGCCCGACGAATGAAGACGACCATACGGCATCGAGGCGCGACTCGAGCGGGAGCCTTTTGCCGCGGACAGCAACATCTAGTCCGCCTGTCGACGCAGGAATGCCGGGATGTCGAGGTAGTCGGGATCCGCGGGCACCTGCCTTGTGGCCGCCTCCTCCTTGGCGGGGTTGTTGCGCATAACGGTGGGTCGATCCAGGTCTCGGTAGTTGGTCACGCCGATCGGATTGCGCAGGGAAGGCGACGGTTCTGCGGATTCCGATTTGGCGTTGCCGAGACCGGTCGCCACGACCGTTATCCGCATCTCGTCGCCGAGCGTATCGTCGCTCACCGTGCCGATCACGACGGTTGCCCCCTTCGAGGCCAGGTCCCGAACCGAATTTCCGATCTCCTGGAATTCGCGGATGCCAACGCTTGGGGCCGTCGTTATGTTCACCACGACGCCTCTTGCGCCGCGCAGGTCCACGTCTTCCAGGAGCGGGCTGTTGACCGCCTCGTCGATGGCGTCGCGTGCGCGGTTGTCGCCCGACGCCTGGCCGGTACCCATGATCGCCATGCCTCGCTCCGACATCACCGTGCGAACGTCCGCGAAGTCGACGTTGATGCGGCCCGGCCTGATGATGATGTCCGAGATTCCTCTGACTGCACCTAGCAGCACGTCGTCCACTGCGGCGAAGGCCTGGTCCATCGTGGCATCGTCGTCGAACACGGAAGGTAGCCGGTCGTTGGATATGGCGATCACGGAGTCGACATGCTGTGACAGTTCGACGATGCCCTGTTCTGCAACCTTCGTGCGGTTCTCGAATTCGAACGGTTTGGTCACCACGGCGACGGCCAATGCGCCGATCTCCTTGGCGACCTCGGCCACGACGGGTGCCGCGCCGGTTCCGGTGCCGCCGCCCATGCCCGCCGTGATGAATACCATGTCGGCCCCGGCCAGCACGTCGTGGATCCTGTCGCGATCCTCGATGGCCGATTGGCGTCCCACTTCCGGGCTTGTGCCGGCACCGAGACCCTTCGTGATTTCGGCACCCAACTGAAGCGTCGTCGGCCCCTGTAGGGTGCCGAGCGCCTGCGAGTCCGTATTGGCGGCGACGAAGTCGACACCCTGCACGCCGCTCGCAATCATGTGCCTAACGGCGTTGCCGCCCCCGCCACCCACGCCGATGACCTTGATCACGGCGGTGCGCGTCGGATTGTCGACTAGCTCGAATGGCATGTCGGTCGTCGTAGTCATTTCCACATCCTTGTCAAATGATTTCAAACCCGAGTGTCATCGCTGCCGCCAACCTGCTTGTCCGCGGCTAGAGGCCCCACCCGAGTCAAGCTTCGATGTCGTATTGTCATCATCACTCGTCCCATGCGGGTACCCCGCTAGAGGTCGTTGAACCACGACCTCAATCGCGCGAATGCGCCGCTGCGGTTCGTCTTGCGACCGCGGCGGCCACTCTCCTTTTCCTGCTCCATTCCATACATCAGCAAACCGACCCCCGTCGAGTAGATCGGGTTGCTGACAATGTCGGCGATGCCGGCGATCCGCTTTGGAGCGGCGACATCCACCGGCATGTGAAACACCTCTTCGGCCAGCTCCACGACGCCTTCCATCTTCGCTGAGCCGCCCGTTAAGACAACACCGGAAGCGATCAACTCGGCGTTGCCGCTACGGTTGAGTTCCCCTTGTACGAGGGTGAAAAGTTCCTCGTAGCGTGGCTCCACGACCTCGGCGAGCGCTTGGCGCGAGAGTTCCCGCGGTGGCCGGCCACCGGCGCCGGGAACCTGTATGGTTTCCTCCGCCCGCGCCAGTTGGGCCAGGGCGCAGGCGTGCTTGATCTTGATCTCCTCGGCGTGCTGGGTCGGCGTCCTGAGCGCCATGGCGATGTCGTTGGTCACCTGATCGCCGGCGATGGGAATGACCGCCGTGTGGCATATCGCCCCGTTCGTGAACACCGCGATGTCGGTCGTGCCGCCGCCGATGTCCACGAGGCAGACCCCGAGGTCGCGTTCGTCGTCGGTGAGCACGGACATGCTGGACGCCAGTTGTTCGAGGATGATGTCGTTGACCATGAGCCCGCAGCGTTCGATGCATTTCTCGATGTTCTGCGCGGCATTGACCGCGCAGGTGATGAGGTGCACCTTGGCCTCCAGGCGTACGCCCGACATCCCGAGCGGTTCCTTGACGCCCTCCTGGTCGTCTACCAGGAATTGCTGGCGGAGCGTGTGTAGCACCTTTTGATCTGCTGGAATCGCGACGGCCTGCGCTGCGTCGAGCACGCGGTCCACGTCCTGCTCGTACACCTCGCGATCGCGTATCGCGACGATTCCGTGCGAGTTGATACCTCGGATATGGCTGCCCGCGATTCCCGCGTAGACCGAGTCGATCTCGCAGCCCGCCATCAGCTCCGCCTCCTCGACGGCTCGCTTGATGGCCTCCACCGTGGACTCGATGTTCACCACGACGCCCTTTCTCAGGCCCCGGGAATGGTGGGAGCCGATGCCGACCACCTCGAGATCGCCGGATGCCGATACCTCGCCGACGATCGCGGCCACCTTGCTGGTGCCGATGTCCAATCCGACGACCCTATGCGATTCGCCGCTCATCCGTTTCCTTGTCCTCGGCCAAAGGCTCCCGCTCGAGTCGAGTATCGATGCTGCATTGTCATCATCACTCGTTTCACCGGGGTGCCACCGCTAGTCTTCCGATTCCCACTGCACGGCGACGCCGGTGTGGTAGCGGGCATCGACGCGAACAACGCGTTCCGACGAGTCCGCGAGTTCCTTGGCGTATACCACGAGAAACCGATCGAATCGCTCCCGCAACGCCGTCGATCCGAGGACGACCTCCATCCCGTCGGCGAACGCGACCGACCAGTCGCCGACGCCGTCCTCTTCGAGTCGGGCGATGCGAAGGCCGATGGCTCGCGCCTGCGCATTGAGCAGATTGTAGATCCGCATCGCCTCGGCGCCGTCGGACAGCGAGCCCGATAGGATCGGCAAATCCGAATCCCGACCGACGCCCGAATCCGAGGGTACGGGGACGACATCGCCGCCCGTCGTCAGATACGCGTCGTCGCCCCAACCTGCGGCCAACGTGTCCCGAACGACCGCGACATGCAGGGTGTCCGGCCAACGCAGCCGCACCATCACCTGGCGCACCCACCCGATCGACTCGATGGCCGCGGCCACGTCCCGGGCACCATGCGGGCCCGGTCGGGACAATACCGTGTCCACGACCTCTTGCACCTGCCGGCTCTCCGGCACGGTCAACTGTCCCTCGAGCCGCACGAGTCCGACATCCACTGTCGCCACCGCCTCGGCGAACCGGAGCCCCCCGAAACCGGCGACGGCGACAACCGCCAGCCATACCAGTGACCGAACCATCTAGTCTCCCTCACCGCGGCAACGGGCTCTCACTCGAGTCAATCGTTGATGCCGTTTCGTCACCATCATTCGTCGGGCTTCTGCGCCGCCGGCCGCTCTTGACCGCCCTTGGCGTCTTTACATAGGTTGCATGTGGCAAAGTGCATCGGATTGCTCCCGAACGGCTGGCGTCCTCGCCAGACGCGCTAGGCGTTCCTCAGTGCTTCGGCGACCCAAGCGATGTCCCCGGCACCCTGAACGACCACCACGTCGTCGTCCGCGACGACCGTGCGCAGGTGTGCCAATGCCGACTCCGGCGTTGGGACAAACTCGGGGCGTCGGCCGTTGGCCAGCCGAATGTCGCCGGCCAACGTGGCGCCGTCGGCACGGGCAATGGGGGGCTCGCCGGCCGGGTAGACCTCGGCGATGAGCAATTCATCGAGATTCGACAACACATCGACGAACTCGTCGTAGAGGTCCCGGGTCCGGCTGAATCGATGCGGCTGATAGACCATCACCAGGCGGCGCTGCGGCCAGATCCCGCGCGCGGTACGGACCACCCGTTCCAGTTCCGTGGGGTGGTGGCCGTAGTCGTCGACCAGCGTCAGGCTCCTTCCCGCGAAACGGGACGGGCAGGTCTCGAACCGGCGGCTCACGCCGCGGAATCCCTCCAGG
>JAPPKV010000206.1 GCA_028819775.1 Gammaproteobacteria bacterium
GAATCACGCCGACTTCGAAACCAACGGAACCCATGCGTTGCGGAAAGTCGGTGCCGTAGGTTCTCAGGTGCTCGTCGGGACGCCGGTCGCCGGGACGGCGCACATGGCGCGGTTCGTCCTGGTGGTCCACGGTGGTCTCGGCGGTGACGGGGACATTGAGAATCGCCCAGCCGCCGGGTCTGAGGATTCGGAACAACTCCGCCATCGCGACGATGTCATCCGGTACGTCCTGCAGGACGTGGCTGCAGTACACGGCGTGAAAGGCGGCATCGTGATGGGGAATCTCCATCAGGTCAAATCGCTCGTCGACATCGGTTCGGATCAGGTCGGCGGTCGTGTATTCGCCGTCGGCCAGTCGACGCAGCCTTGGCTCAAGGCACGCTTCCGGTGCGATGTGCAGAAGCGGCCCCCCGGCCCCGGGCCCGCTGGCACTGGTCAGAAACAGGAAGGTCAGCCGGTCGCGCTCCCGCGCCGTGCAGTACGGACACACCGCGTTCGGCCGCCTCGCCCGTTTGCTGCCCGCAGGCCGAAAGCCGCGGAACGACCGGTCGCACACCGGACAATGCACGGCATCGCCGGCCCAGGTGACCGGTGCTGCCAGGCGGCGCCATCGGCGTAGCTGGCCCTCGAGCCTCTTAAGCACTGGCATCGGAACGGGCTGCGTCGTCGCCGGGTTGCCCGGGCAAGAGAATGCGGATGCGATGGTCGAACTTGCGGATCTTGCGCTCGATCTTCGCCCGGGCACAAAACTTGAACCAATGGGACAAGGGCAGGAACTCGCTATTGCCGATGCCATCGACAATGACCAGCCGGAATCGTTCCGGACCATCCGCCACGGCGATGATGTTGTGCGGCAGGAGATCCCGGGTGAGGAACAGCTCCCGGCGCAGCCAGGCCTTGAACTCCGCGATGGCCCTTTCGAGTGCTTCGGTCATCCCGGACGGAAGTAGCTCCTCGAGATTCTCTGGAAAGCAGCCGTCCCAGTTGCGCAACAACGTCGTGACGATGCCGACTCCCTGGTCCGTGTCGACGTTGCCGTAGAAGCGCGGCACGTGCGTGTAGTCGAGCTGGCCGCGTCGCCTGAGATGTCGGTAGGCGAGGTACTCCTTGCGCTGGTCGTCGAAACTCCGCAGACGCTTCAAACGCCGCCAACCCGTCGCGCCGGCCCGCCGGACTTCGGGCGTCCGGTCTGGACGCAGCACCTTGACGCATAGGGTCTCGTCCTCGGGATGGACGTAGCAGCGACGCGTGCCGCCCACCGCGAAGGGTTCTAGGTCTTGGAGTCTAAGCATCATGTCGTCCGGCACCGTAAACGGCGCGCGTGGACCGGACCATCCGTTCGACCGTGAGCGCCTCGGCGGCCCAGTCGAAGGTCCCCCGCATGCGTTCGCGCGCCGCATCGGGGTCGCCAAGGCAGGTGGCGATGGGATTCGCAAGTTTGCCGATCTCGGCGAGGTGACTGGCCGGCAGTAGCTCTTCCGCGCCCGCGACCGGCGTCGAGACCACGGGTAGCCGGGCCAGCAGCGCTTCCGCCAGCGCGTAGCTCAGTCCCTCGCGTTCGGAAGCGAAGACCATGAGATCGGCGCCGCCCATCAGCGAACGCACGTCGGGACGGAACCCGGCCAAGGTCACCGGTTTGCCGGCGGCTAGTGACTGGAGGCGGCTGCGCTCCGGACCATCCCCGGCGATCACCAGGTGACCCCAATCGTCGTCCCAGAGACCGATCAGACGGTCGTAGCCTTTCACACGCACCAGCCGCCCTGCCGCCAACGTCACGGTGCTTTCGGATGGAATCCCGAATACTGCACGAAGTTCAGCGCCGGCCGTGGGCTTTGGGCCGGGGTGCACACCGTTGTAGACGACGGTCTTGGCCGGGTGGTCGAGGCCTTTGACGACGCCGCGGCTCACGCCGATAACCGCATCGAACCGTCGGTAGGCCGACAGGTCCTTCTTGAGCCCGTGCACCGTGCCCACGGTGCGGCAAGAGGGATCGACGGCCGCCACGAGCGCTGCGGCCTTGCCGGCGTGGGCGTGAACGATATCGGGCTCCACCGAGTCCATCAAGCGCTTCAGGTGTCGACGTAGGAAGGGGTTGCGACGGCTCTTGGTCAGATCCAGGTCGTGGAACTCCACGTCGGTCGCGAATCGGTTCCGGTGGCGTTTGTGGGCGATGACGGCGACATCGTCACCGAGCGCCGCGAGACCGTTGGCAAGATCGACGAAGTGGGTCTCGAGTCCTCCTTCCTCGTCGCCGGCCATGACCTGGCAGATTCGCATGGTCAGTCGAGCAGTCCGCGTTTTCCCGTACGCAGGCGGATCGAGAATCCCAACGCACCTTCCTTGCCGCTGATCTTGACGCGTTTGAGCCGGAGCGCCTCGGCCCTCGTGTCGGTGCTGATCCCGGCCTCGGTGGTGACCGCGTAGTCGTACCCGGCAGCGCCCGCCAAGGCCTCGTCGTCGTTGCCGAAGATGCCGAAGGGATACGCGAAACTCGACACCCTGGTTGCGAAGGTGGCCTCCAGTTCGGCCTTGCCGTCCGCGATCTCCCGGCGCTTTTCGCCGTCGGCAAGGTCCGGCAGCAGCGCATGGGTCAGGGTGTGGGCGCCGAGTTCCCAGGCGCCCGACCGAAGCATCTCGCGGACCTCGGCATCGGTCAACTTGGGTTCCTCCATCAACTCGCCGGAGTCGTGATGCGCCTTCTTCGTCGTCGACCAGTCGCGGTCGAAGCGGTCGACAACGAGGAACAGCGTCGCCTTGGCGCCGTACTTCAGGAGCAGGGGATGCGCGGTGGTGTAGTTGTCCCGGTAGCCGTCGTCGAAAGTCAGCACCACGGTCTTCGACTGGCCCGCTTCCCGATCGAGTTCCGACAGGAAGGCAAACCGCCAGCCATTGTCGACCAGCCATTGGAGTTGGCGCTCGAACTCCTCCGGATCGAGGCGCAGCTTGTTGAAACGCCCACCCCGACGCCGGCGGCGAATCATGTGGTACATGAGGATCCGCGGTCGGTCGTAGTCGACGGCGCCCCGCCACCACGCGTAGCGCAATGAGAAGAACACGGCTAGCAGCACCGATAGGCAGGCGACGGCAACGAGAGTCGTGATCATGGTTCGTTGCCGGTGGCCGAACATCGTGTCCCGGCAAGGTCGCGGTAAAGCGCCAGCGTCTCTTGACACATCCGTTCGGCATCGAAGTTGTGGTCGCGTATCGCCCGTTTGGCCGAGGCCGGATCGTCGAGGACGTTGGCGAGCCGGTCGGCAACAGCGCCCGTGTCGCCAACGGGGACACGTCCGCCGGGGTAGACGTGACCGAGAATCTCGCCGACACCGCCGTGCTGGTAACCGACCACGGGAACGCCGAGGGATAGAGCCTCAAGCACCGTGCGGCCGAACGACTCGGGCCTCTGCGAGAGCGACAGCACTGCCGTGGCGATGGCCATGATCTCGCGCAGGTCGCTTCGATGTCCGGCGAATACGATGCCCATGCCGCGCTCGCGGAGTTCGCTCGCGTAGGACCGGTGCCGGGGATCGATTCCACCGACGACGACGCCCGCGATTTCGGGATGCCGTGTACGTAGTCGTTCGATCACATCGATGAAGTCGTGGTGTCCCTTGAGACGGGTCAGCCGACCGGGCAATACGACTAGAGCCTTGCCCTCGCACGCCGGGAATTCGCTTCGCCACTTTGCCAGCCAGTCTTCGCCGGGACGGAAGCCGCGGGCGAACCGGTTCCGGTCGACGCCCCGGAAGATTCGCTCCACCTTGGCCATGTCTACACGGGGATAGTTTGCTTCCACGTACTGCCGGGCGGTGTCGGAAACAACGATGACGCGTTCGCCCCGGGTCATTATTTCGCTGTAGCGGCCGACCGAATAGAGGCCGTGGACGGTGGTGACGAAACGTGGCCGCGCGGCCCCCGGCATCCCCCGCCAGGCCAGCCAGCAGACCCAGGCCGGCAGCCGCGAGCGTGCATGCAGGATTGCGGGCCGTTCTTCGGCAAGCCAGCGCCGAAACCGTCGAATCGCGAGAAGGGTCGATGGATGCTTGCGGCCGATGTCCCAGGCCACGTGACGACTGCCGTCACGTTCCAGTTCGTCGACCAGGCGCCCACCCTTGGAAACCACGACGGAGTCGTGACCGGCGGCAGTAAGCGCTTGGGCGACCTCCAGCGTCCCCTGTTCGACGCCGCCGCCTTCCAGGGCCGGCAGAACCTGGACGACCTTCACGATTCCTCCTATTCGGCGCGCAGTTGCGCGGGAGGTCGGCTCGCACTCGCGCGGGCAACGCGCGGCAGTGTAGTGCCCTTTGCGCCCTTGGTACCATCTCCCGCAGATGCCAAGCCGACGTGAATTCATCGCCTTCACGGCCACGGCGAGCGCCGTCGCGGGGTTTGCCTGGCGTCCCCGGGCACGGACCGGCCAAGACAATCTTCTGCCGGTTGCCGATCTTGCGACGGGCGAGCCCCTGCTGCGCTTGCCGCCCGGGTTCAGCTGCATCTCCCACGGCTGGCGCGGCGACCCCATGGCCGACGGCAACCGCGTGCCGTCCGCACACGACGGCATGGGTGCCTTCCCGCAGGACGACGATCGCACCGTCGCCCTGGTCCGCAATCACGAGATCACCCATGGCCCCCTAGTTGGCGAGGGTGATGTACCCGTGTACGACGCCCAGGGCGGGGGCGGCACCACGACGCTCGGGTTCGATGTCGCCAAGGGCGAATGGATGGACTCCAAGGTGTCGCTGGCCGGCACGGTCAGGAACTGCGCGGGCGGACCGACGCCCTGGGGTAGCTGGCTGTCCTGCGAGGAGTTGGTGGTCGAGGCCGGGTCCGGAGGCGCACAACGCGATCACGGCTTCGTCTTCGAGGTTCCGGCTGACGGGGTCGGCGACATCCGTGCATTGACCGGACTGGGTCGTTTCGAGCACGAGGCCGCAGCCATCGACCCGACGACGGGTATCGTCTACCTGACCGAGGACGAGGGCGCGTGCGGTCTCTACCGGTTCGTCCCTGGCGGCACGAACACGGGTTCGGAGAGTCTACGAGGACCCGGTCGCCTGCAAATGCTGGCCATCGACGGTCGACGAAACTTCACCGGGCGATGGCCGGTGGGCCTGAAGCTACCTACCGCTTGGATTGATATCGACGATCCGGAAGCCCACCGCGTGTCGGTGTTCCGGCAGGGGTACGCAAGGGGCGGCATGCGTTTCAAACGCCTGGAGGGTTGCTGGTGGGACGATGGACACCTCTATTTCGTGTCCACGACGGGCGGTTGGGCCGGCTGCGGCCAGGTTTGGGAGTTGGACGCAACACTCGATCGCCTGCGGCTGATCTACGAATCCCCGGGACGGGAGGCCCTCGACGGCCCGGACAACATCGTGATGATGCCGAACGGGGCACTGATGCTCTGCGAGGACGGCGCCGGCCACAATCGCCTGTCGATGCTGACTCCCCGCGGCACGGTGGTTCCGGTCGCCGAGAACAACGTGGTGTTGAACGGCCTCAAGGGTTTCAGCGGCGACTACCGCGGCGGCGAGTGGTGCGGCGTCTGCCAGGTCGGCGACTGGGTGTTCGCGAACCTGCAATCGCCCGGCCTGACGCTGGCCATTACCGGGCCCTGGGATG
Source organism: Gammaproteobacteria bacterium (assembly GCA_028819775.1). The sequence goes on from JAPPKV010000206.1 coordinate 5,620, forward strand.
ATTGGCTGAAGGGGTTGCAGTAGCCAAACTCGACGGCGCCCGGTCTATTTGCGCCGGTAGATGTCCGGTTCGCCCGGCAGGCGGAAGCGTTTGTACTCCCATTGGTACTGGGCGGGATCCCGGGCGACGATGGCCTCGATGGCTTCGTTGATCACCCGCGCACCCACGGCGGGGTCGGGGTCGCGAACGGCGTCGGCGACGGCCTCCAGACGGATCGTGAATCCCCCGCGCACGCGGGTCGCCGTACCGATCACCACATCGGCGTCGACGCGCCGCAGGAGCTTGGAAACCAGGGACATCGTGAGCGCGGCGCGGCCGAAGAACGGCACCGCGACCGACGAGTCGGCGCTCGGAACCTGGTCCGGCAGGATCGCCACCAGGCCGCCGTTGCGAAGCGCCTTGACCAACTGGCGCAGGCCGGCCACGGAGTTGGGGGCGGAACGGCTGCCCAAGCGACCCCGGGCGGATGTCAATGCCCGGTCGACGACTTCGCTGCGTGGGCGCTGGTAAAGCGCCGTCAGGGTCTCATAGGTGTTCAGGTAGAAGCCGAGGTACTCCCAGTTTCCGAAGTGCGGAATCAGAACGACCGCGCCGCGACCTTGAGCGCGCCGGGCCAGCAGATCTTCCCCGTCGGCATGTTTGCGAAGTCCGGTCAGGCGTTGCAGCGGCCAGGTCCACATGGCGGCGGCTTCGAACAGGGTCATCCCGGTCTCCGCGAGGCTCCGGCGAACCAGCTGTCGGCGCCAGGCCGGATCCCGGTCCGTATAGACGAGATCGACGTTGACGCGGGTAACGCGCGCTGAACGGGAATTGCCAAGCGCAGTCAGCCTTCCGGCGACGGTGCCCAGCCAACGCAGGGCGCCGAGCCCGAACCGGGACGACACCCAGGCCGCTCCATGCACGGCGAGGATCGCGAGGCGAACCCCGACGTCCGAACTCCGCCCAGCCATGTCGTTCGGGTCAGGTGGCGGGCCAGGCGCCGATGATGGCTCCCATGATGATCGAATAGGCGACCCGGTAACCGGCCTGGATTGCCCAGAGCTTCCATCCCCAGCCGCAGAACGCCGTATCGGACGCCATGGAAGCGGCGATGAAGCCGACACCGGTGACAAGCCCGAGCACGGCGCCATTGGCGACTCCCGTCATTCCGAGGCCAGCCATCAATGCGGCGACCACGATGCAGGTCGCAAGCGCGGCCACGAAACTGACGACAAACGGGGTGGGCGAGGGCTGGATCTCGTCCTCGGTCTTGCCGAGCGCGGCCAGCCAAGCCTTGCCGAATACGGGCCCGTACCAGACGTAGCCGAGCGCGAAAGCGGCTGCGGTCGCAACGAGGATCGCCCACCAGTTCAGACCGGCGAAGTCGAGCATGTTGATTCCTTTATCGACTTGGTAGTGGATCGAAGTATCGCAGCATTGTCTGCGCCTCGGGGCAACGGCGTATATTGGCCACGTCGCCAACGGGAAGGGGGCCGAATGGACATTGCCGAACGGGAAGGTGCCCGAACACCGACGCTGTCACCTTGGCGCTCGTCGCCCAATGACGACAGGTAGGCGATCCGGTTGGTGGCGGGCGAACGATCCAACGGGGCGTTCCGTCGACGAATTCCGACTGCTCC
>JAPPKV010000194.1 GCA_028819775.1 Gammaproteobacteria bacterium
CGGGCACGCTAATGAATTGATCGCTAGCCACGGGTCTTGATCCTATGCACTCGGCAGCAGACTCTCATGTTCCTGTCACCCTGTCAATCGTGTCAACCGTCTTTGGTGTCAATTTCCGGCGACTTGACGAGCCTCTCGTCGTGATTTGGCCTGTGCTGACCGAAACCTGCCACGTGCGCCATCCCCCCTCCCCGAGAACGAACGCACTCAGTTTTGCACTTGCCAATGGGCGCCGGGGGTTGCATCAGTCGCTGTGGTGGACTGGCTATTCGACTCCGTTGCAGAACGCGGGATTGGCAAATTGGCGAATCTGGCGTTCCCGAGGCTACGGCGCCACCTATGGGCTGTGTGTACTTGAGGGGTTCCCCCTAACACCACCCTCTTCCTCGCATCGGTAGAGGAACACATGTGCTCCGTACCCGATGCTGATGCCTGACGTTGACGTGTTTGAGCCGGTGATTTCGGTTCTCCCCGAGACGAAGACAGCTCTCTTGCCCAAGCTCTCACAATGCTCCGCCCCAATCGGATCGGCCGCTACTCGTGACTCTTCGTATGGAGGGCCGCTGAACTCGTCGTAGGGGACTTTCACTTCAGCCTTGATTTCAGTGAAGTCCGTAAGAACCGGCATTGGCGTGGCGCAACCTCCTAACGCGACCAAACCCAACGCGACCAAACCCAACGCCTTAGCAAACGTGTGGTTCCTGTGCATGTGGGTCTCCACCATGAGTCTCTGCGGACACTACCGATGCGGAGGATTCAACCAGAATAGTGGGTTTGATCCAACCTCTGGATGACCTCTGCCCCGCTTACCGCAGCGGCCTCGCCCGCCAGCTGCGGATCCCCTCCCGGTGGGACGACCATCCTGACCGGAACCGTAATCTGTCGCAGACGTTTGGCGATATCGGTGTAGCCTATTTCGCCACTTGCTGTCGCCAGTATGGTGGCGTCACGGTGCTCGGCGCCGAGGACGAGTGCCGCCTCGGGGTCCGCAACGATGAAAATGCAGGTGCGCCCGTTGCCAACCCGGAACGCACACCCGGACTTGCGCCCGCGGTAACGCCGCCACCGGCTTCCTCCGAGTTCGTCGCCACGCCACCCGTCCTTGTCCAACGCTTCAAGACCCACGCTGGAAAACACGCCCGCCGGGTCTGTGTAGCCATAGACTACGCATCCCGCCGACCATTGGGGTAGTCCTTTGATACCTACACGGTGACCAATCCAACGTACCGATTCGGGCCAGTTGCGCGGCTTCCAGATGCGCCGCCTTCGAAGGTACGTCGCGCCGGGCGTGCCGCCGATCTTTGATGCGGAGGTCCACATGGGTTCAAAGTATGCTGACAAATGCTCCACTGCTCTAGCTGATTGGATCGAGCAAAGGATGCCGGACCAGAACGTCGCAAGGTCGGGTTTCCACCGACCCGGGGCACTGCTTCCCGTACCCAAGCGTGCAGATTGGAGGTCCGCCAACTCCGGCGGGCTTCCAAGCAGTTGCGCCAAAGACGCTGCGCTAGCATGGTCTGGCCAGAACGCAATGTCGGGCTTGGCCGTCGCGGATTGGCCGAGTGCCGGAATCTGAAGCGGATTGAACCCTGGCTGACCTGTCGGGATCGATTTGACATGCTCCAGTCAACGTCGTGCACCATTTCCGGATCTGCAGCCGGAACAGGTTCATGACCTGCTGCCGGTTGATCTTTTTTCGGCCAGGTCCAGTCGAAGGCATCGAGGGTTTCCTCACAGGGAAGCGGGCGAGCCGTATGCGCCGGGCGATGGCGCGGTCGCAGCGCTGGGCGGCCTCGCCTTCGACGAGCCGGGCGAGCAGCGGCAAGTGGTCCCACTGCTGCTTGGCGGCGGTGACGAATTCGCCGTAGTGTTCGCGGACGAAGGCGAGCTGCAGGGCGTCGAGGTCGGTTGCCCGTGTCGTGTAGTCGACGGGTGAAGCGACCGACTTCTATATAATCCGATGCCTGCGGCAATCCCGGGCCAGCCAGGCCGAGCGAGGCGGACGTGCCGAGACGCTACGACAGTGACCTTGAGATCAGGTTCCATGGTGCCGAGACGCACGGCAACAGTGTGCCTGCGGACCTCTTGGCCACCACCTTGCAGTCCTTGCAGAGCGTCGTTTACCTTCTCGCCGCAAGCCACCATTGGGTCGGGGCGCACGGCGGCGAACGCGCTACGGGTGTGCCGGCCGAGATCCGCCGGCGCTACGCCGTCACCTGCCACCTACCGGTAGCTGGGAGCTACGCGGTTCCGGTCACCATTGCCGCGCCTCAGGCGACTTCTCTGATGGAGGATGCGCCCGATGTCCTTGATGACCTAAGAACCCTGTTGCAGGCAACGCAGCACCAGAGGGAGGACGACCTAGACCGACTGTTCCCCGCGTCCGTTACTCGCGCCGCTGCGACCCGCGCGTTGTACAGGATGGTCCCTAGACCTCGGTCCGGTGCCCGGCTCACGATCGAATCCTCTTCCGGCCAGCCGATCTTCGCCCCGGACCCAAGCACCCGTCGCTTCCTGAAGTCACTCGCGGGCCACCCGACGGCAGAAACCGAGCAGAGCGTCGTCGGGCACCTAAACGGGATCGACTTTCAGAAGCAGCGTCTCCGCCTGTGCCATCCAACATCAGGCCGTGAGTTGTCCTGCCAATACCCGCCCCGGGTGGAGCCAATGCTCGTTGACTGCCGCCGCGACCTGATCCAAGTGATTGGGGAGATCACGCTAGGTGCGGACGAAGCCCCCAAGCGAATCCGCCGGGTCGACTCCATCTGTCGCGTGGACTTATCGCCGATCAATGTGACCGTTTTCACCAGCGGCACGGACCTCGTGCGAGCCAAGCGCCCTCTCACGTTCCGTCCCGCCATTCACGATGGGTACAAGCACTTCGTGCTGCAGGAAGCGCCCTTCGGCATCCACCTGCTTTCCGCCACTCGGGATGAGTTGGAGGCCAATCTTCTTGAGGAACTGGACACGATCTGGCGCCACTTTGCTTGCGCCAACGACGCTGACCTCACTCCCGACGCACAGGAGCTAAAGCGGGCACTCCTCAGCGCCTTCAGTACCTCATGACCCGCGACAAGAGGAAGGTGGAGGCCGCGCTGAGGCGCAAGGGCTTCCAAGCCGACGACACGCACCACCACCGCTTCTTCCACTACGCCGCCGATGGCCGGGCAACCGGAATCCGTACGCACACGAGCCATAGCCGTCGACACAGGACGCTGGGCGACGACCTCCTCAACGCAATGGCGAGACAATGCCGCATCTCGAAGGCGGACTTCCTCCAGTTGGTGGACTGCGAACTGACCGGCGAGGCGTACGAACAGATGGTCACCTGCAGCCCCGAGTAGCACCCGGCAGATGCGCCAAACGGTGGGCGAGGAGCGCTCTCAAGTTCAAGTTCATTGACGATACCCCCGCCTCCGCCACACACTCCGCCCTTCGGGCCGAGTTAGTGGACATCTTCTTGGTCAAGACCCGCGCATACGAGGGCGAGTTCGTCCCGCCCGTCAAATCGCTGGAGCGCTATCTGCGCGACGGCGGCACGACTGTCATTCAGGCGGCATTCGAACACTCCTACTTTGCCCACCCCGACCGCGTTCGGGGCAATACGCCCCTGTACCCGAATCGGGCTAGGCGCAGCCGCGAACACTACCCGGGGCTCGGCAAGGGTGCCCACGCCACTTGGGAGGGGCGCCCTGTCAAGCTCGACGACAACGCCAAGGCCCAGCAAGCTTGGGCCACCTATTCCGGACGCCCCATCCAACGCGCTTCGGGCTACGGCGTGCGCCACGTATGGGGGCATCCCTGGGATCCAGACGCGTTCACAGCCGGCTGGAATCTCTGCTACATGCCTTTCTGGGCGGGCATGCTCACGGAACGCCAGCACCCGCACCCCGAACTAGAGCAGGCCGTACGGCAGGCCGCGTGGGATCTCTACTTTCGCGACGACCCCGTTTGCGTTCCGCCCGAGTTCGTCGTGGACCCGGGCATCGATCTCAGCCTCGTTCTACAAGGGGCGCCAATCCTCCTGCTCGCCGGCGCTTCGGCCCCGAGCGACCGTAGTGCGCTGCCAGATGGGGCTTCCGATGACGATGTCGACGCACGCATACGGGAACTCCGGCGGATCACTAGGCAGAGCTGGTCGAACCTATTGAAGGCGGTGCTTTCCCTTCAAGGAAAACCGCACGCGCCGTTCGGCACCCGCAGCGTCCAAGCGACCGCCGAAAGCACGATCCGACGCATGCAGCGCGAGACGACGTTGGATTTCGGCGCGCTTGAACGGCGGCTCCGCATTGCAGCGCCACTCGGGGCGAGCGGTCGCTGACCAACACCGTCCAGCGCTCTTCAAGGTACGATCGACGCCTGCACGCGAAACGCGGCGGTTAACTGCCAAAATGAGCCAGAATGGGCCAAGGGGCTGGTTTACAGGGGTTCCACCGACCTCCCAGCCGACCGAGGCGAACCGCCTCAGTGACCGCCTTCCGCAAACTCGCGCAAATCGAGATCCTGGAGGGTCCATTCCGGTGGCCGATCGCACTCCCAGCGCCGTTCGGCGTGCATCCGCTCGAAGAGCATCCGGCTTTGTACGTCCGCGAGCATGGCTCGGGTGGTGTTGCCGACTCGCCGATAGGATGCGCCACGATACTGGTAGGGCGACGAGGTACCGCGCCCCACATGGACGACAACGAGTTCTCGGCTTTCAGACGGGCGATCCCCCTCGATCTCCGGGAACTCTGGCGGATCCATGCGCTGTATCTCGTTGCCCAACTCTTCAAGTGAGCGCTCGCTGACCCAGCCGACCGACCACGGAGCTGTCGGGGAAGACACCGAACGGCACATGGCCGCCGCGTTGATTGAGCATGGCGCAAATCGTCGCCACGGCTTCTCGGCGCGTTCCCCTCGTGGCCTTGAATTGCCCCGTTTCCGATTCGCCGGATTCCACTAGAATCAAAGGCTTCGGGCGTCACGCCAGGGGTTCCATCGCTGGCGGTTTGGTGCGGCCATCTACGGGTTGATCGTCGTGAGCGTTGGGGTCTGCGCCAGCAATCAGCTTCGGAAGCTCTGCCTTCCAATCGCGCATGAGCACCAACACGTACTGGAAGTCCGGCTGGTCGGAACGGAGATCGAGGCCGTCGCGTACTTCCAGGGCACGTCGCCACCGACCGCGGGACAGGAAGTCCATCAGCTCGCGTTTGTAGTCTGTGTCTATGTTGTCCAAGTGGTCCCCCTAGGTTTCGGGGACGGTAATGCGTTCCGGATTCCCCTCGGACGCCGTGGCGAAGACAAAGTCGGGATAGATTCTGCGACCTTGCCAGCCTTGGATGCCGTATTGGGCGCGAGCGACGTTGCGGTGCCACCACGAAAGGGCTTGTTCCACATCCAGATAGGCGGCCACTTCCCGCTCGTCCCTGTTCAAGTCCTGTTGGTATACGGGGACAAAGAGGCTCTTGTTCAACGTTCCGCCGCTCTTGGAGGCCACCAGAGGCGCGCTCTCGGGCGCGGTTGTGTCCATGTGGAACGGCATGCGCCAGTCGCCGCCGTCGAGGCGCAGGTGAAACTGGATGCGACCGTTGGCCGCGTCTTTCTTGAACACTCTCTCGGCGCGGGCATCGCGCTCTCTTTGAAGCTCTTTTCGCAGTTCCTCCACGATCAGCCCAGCCAAACGCCCGAGGTGGGCTGCATCGAAGCCAACTTCGCCGAGAGCGTCCAAAAGCCCGCCCACGATCTCGCGTCCGACAAACGGGTTGGGCACGATGTCGAGGATGGCGCGGACGGCGAAGGAAGCGTCGAAGCGAAGAACCTCGGTGGCACCGGGGACCGACTCGCGCGCGAACGGGTCTTCGCCCTCGGTGATCGTGATGCGCTGCAGCTGGTTTTCGGCCGATTGGGCGTTCAACGGCACGCGTGCGGCAATGGATCGTGGATCGAAGCCGCGCCAGTCGATGCGGGAAAGGATGTCGGTCTCGTAGTCGATCTCCCGAACCTTCGCGCCGTCCTCGACCATGACCTTGGGCAGATAGATCTCCTTCTTTGCGAAGCGGGCGCGTCGAAGGAGACTGCGGAACTGCGGTGATTCGCCCGTGTCCTGAGATCCGACCTCCAGAACCAAGTCGCCGAGACCATCGCGCTCGAGGCCGTCCTTGACGGCGGCGACGACGGCGTCAATGGCTCGATGACTGCGACGTGCTGTTCGCCGTGGGCACTTCGCTGACTGCGACGCCCTATGGCCAGCGCTTCTCGCGGGATAAGTTCCTCATCCACTCCGTCATCGCCGACGAGGAGATCAACAAGGACACCGTGGCCGACATCGGCCTAGTGGGCGACGCCAAGCTCACCCTCGAAGCCATGATCGACGCCGTCAAGGGCCTGATCGACGAGTCGGGCCGCGACACCGGTGCCAAGGCCCGCGTCAAGGCGGCCCGCAAGGCCTGGCTGGCCCAGTGGCACCCGTACCTCACCAACGACGACGGCCCGCTCTCGCCGTATCGGGTGATCCACGAGATGAACCAGGTGCTCGACGGCGAAACGAGCGTCGTCACCCACGACGCGGGCGCGCCCAGGGACCAGATCGTGCCGTTCTACACGGCCACCACGCCGCACAGCTACGTGGGCTGGGGCAAGACCACGCATCTCGGCTTCTCCATACCGTTGATGATCGGTGCGAAGATGGCGGCGCCGGAGCGCATGTGCGTCAACCTCATGGGAGACGGCGCGTTCGGCATGTCGGGTCTCGACATCGAAACCTCGGCCCGGGCCGGCATCCCGATCACGACCATCGTTCTCAACAACGGCATCATGGCGACCTACCCTGGCGGCTTCCCCACGGCCCGGGAGCAGTTCGGCGTCTCGCACATGCAGGGCGACTACGCGGACCTCGCGAAAGCCATGGGCGCGGAGGGTATTCACGTTGCCGAGGCGGCGGAGATGGCGCCGGCCTTGGAGAGCGCCAAGCGTTTGAATGCCGACGGCAAGACGGTCCTGATCGACGTCAAGACGCGGGCGGAGAACTCGAGAGCGCCGGCGCGGTTCGCGTAGGGGCGACGGCCTCACCCGATACCGAGTACGCGACAACGGCCGAACTGGCGGAAATGACGGTCGAAACTGAAGGCGGTTTCCACCCCTCGTGCTTCGATGACCGCGAACGAGAGCGCATCGCACAGACTCCAGTCCTTGTCGTCGTAGTTGGCCAGCAGTTCCCTTGCACGTCGTTCTTCCCGAGGCG
>JAPPKV010000440.1 GCA_028819775.1 Gammaproteobacteria bacterium
TTATAGCCCCATACCATTAAAAAATAACTCGTTTTGTTCCGGGGCGGCCCGGGGCGCCGCGCCGCGGGTATAATGCCCGCAGCTAATTCTGGGGGCGACCGCGAAGCGGTCGCGTCTCGCGTGGAACAAATCCGTGGAGGCGACCCTAACGCGCCCGATAGGGCGCGCAGTCGCCCGCGTCGGATACGCGACGACCGTTGGCGGGACGGGACAAGCCCGTCCCCGACGGTCTGTGTTCGCGACCCTCGCGACCGCAGTGGCCGCCATCGCGTTGGTCGCGGCGCAACCGTCCTTCGCCAAGGAACTGAAGATCGCCACGAGCGCTCCCGATGGCACCGCTTGGATGAAGCTGCTGCGCCAGGCCGGCGCCGACGTGGCGAAAGCCACGGACAAACGCGTCAAGCTCAAGTTCTACCCGGGCGGTACCCAGGGCGACGACCGGGACGTGATGCGCAAGATGCGCATCGGCCAACTGCACGGCGGAAGCATCCGCACGGGGGTGTTCGGCCGCACGTACTCCGATATCCAGCTCTACAACCTGCCCATGGTCTTCCGCGACATGGACGAGGTGGACGCCGTGCGGCGGGCTTTGGATGCGGATTTGATCAAGGGACTCGGGGATGCCGGCTACACGGCCTACGGCATCGTCGAGCTCGGGATGGCGTACGCCATGAGCACGCGCGAGGCGCGCTCATTGGCGGATGCTCGTCGACTGAAGGTCTGGGCACCGAAGGGCGACATCCCGGCGATTCGCCTGCTCGAAGCCTTCGCAATCAAGCCGATCACGCTGACCATTGGCGAAGTGTTGCCGAGCCTCGCCACGGGGTTGATCGACACCGTGGCGGCGCCGCCCGTGGCCGTGCTGCCGCTGCAGTGGCACGGGCAGCTCGAATACGTACTCGACCTGCCCTTCATGTACATCTACAGTCCATTCGTCATCTACGAGCGAAGCTTGAGAGACGTGGACGGCGCCGATAGGGCGGCGTTGCGCCGGATTCTGTCCGCGGCGGTCGCCGAGGCCGACCGGCGTAGCCGAGCGGATCACGATGCCGCGTGGAGCGCGCTGGCGAACCAGGGGCTTGAGTTCCTTGAACCCAAGGCGGCGGAGGCCGATGCGTGGCGCGCGGCTGCCCTCGACGCAACGAGAATCTGGGTCGAGGAAGGCATCGTCAGCCAGCCGATGTACGCCAAGCTGCAGGCCGTGCTCGCCGAAATCCGAAGCAGGCAGGCGGGGAATCCGAGCATCAAGACGTCTTCCGTCGCCGGACGCTAGACATGCCGGAGCGGCTGCGCCGCACCATCGAGGTTGCCGAGACCTGCCTGCTCGTGTTTTTCCTCGCCGCGATGCTCGGCATCGCGGTCTACCAGATCGTCGCGCGCAACGCGTTCGGGGCGGGCGTGGTCTGGGGCGAGGAGTTCATCCAGATGGCTGTCCTGTGGCTGACCATGGTCGGCGGAGCGGTGGCCTCCGGCGCCGACAGTCACATCCGCATCGACATCGTCTCGCGCTTCGGCGGACCGGAGTTGCAAGCCGTCGCGGCCCGGGCCACCGCGTTGTTCACGGCCTGCGTGTGCGCTGCGCTCGGTTGGTTCTCCATCGAGTTCATTCGCTGGGACTTCATCGACGGAACGCCCGGCGTCGGCGCGGTGCCGGCATGGGTCTGCGAGACCATCATTCCTGCCGCCGCCGCAGTCATGGCGTTGCGCTATGTTCGTCACGCCGTTTGGCCGAAACCGAGGGCAGCGCGGTGATCTGGGCGGGCGTTGCGCTGGTGGTGCTGATGGCGCTCCTCGGCGCACCGTTGTTCGCGGTGGTGCTGGCGGCGGCCATGCTGGGGTTCCTGGCCGTCGGCGTCGATCTCGCCGCGGTGGCGATAAACATCTACGACCTGACGGACAAGCAGCTTCTGGCGGCGCTGCCGTTTTTCACCTTCGCTGGCTACCTGATGGCGGAGGCCAAGTCCTCGGAGCGCCTGATGGCGCTGATCCGGGCGCTGTTCGGGTGGATGCCCGCCGGACTCGCCATCGTGGGCTTCATCGCCTGCGCACTGTTCACCGCGTTGACCGGCGCGTCCGGCGTCACCATCGTCGCGCTCGGCGCGCTGCTCCTGCCCATGCTCACGTCGAGCGGGTACCGGGAACGCTACAGCCTCGGACTAGTGACCACGTCGGGAAGCCTTGGTGTGCTGATCGTGCCGTCTGTGCCGCTCATCCTCTACGGCGTGGTGGCCCAGCAGATGGACGTGGGCGAGCCGTTCTCCATCCAGCAGCTCTTCCTGGGCGGCTTGGGCCCCGCGTTGCTGATGGTCGTCCTGCTCTCCGGATGGACGATCATGTTTCACGGCGACGTCCCACGCAGCCGGTTCGACGCGGGGGAGGTGTGGCGTGCGGTGAAAGCGGCCCGGTGGGAGATCCCGTTGCCCTTCGTGGTGCTTGGCGGCATCTACTCCGGCTACTTCGTGATCTCCGAAGCGGCCGCGATGACGGCGGTCTACGTGCTGATCGCCGAAGTCGCCCTGTACCGGGAGGTCTCGTTGCGCGCGCTACCGCGGGTGGTCCGCGAGTCGATGGTGATGGTCGGCAGCATCCTGCTTATCCTGGGCGTGGCGCTCGCGTTCACCAACTTCCTGGTGGATGCCCAGGTTCCCCAGGCGCTGTTCGAATTCATGCAGGAGCACGTCTCTAGCCCGCTCACGTTCCTACTGCTGCTCAACATCCTTCTGCTGTTGCTCGGCGCGATCCTCGACATCTTCGCCGCCATCATCATCATGGTGCCGCTGCTGCTTCCCGTCGCCGCCGGCTACGGCATCCACCCAATCCATTTGGGCGTCATCTTCCTCGCGAACCTGCAGATCGGCTACTTCACGCCACCCATCGGCATGAACCTTTTCATCGCCAGCTACCGATTCGAACGACCCGTGCTCGAACTCTACGCGGCATGTCTGCCGTTCATGGTCGTGCTCCTGGTCGCCGTTCTCATCATCACCTACGTTCCCGCGCTCTCGCTCTGGTTCCTATAGGAGGGACTGCGTGGGCAAAGCAGTGCGTAGCGTCGTGGCAGCGGTCATCGGATTGGCGCTGATCGCGGGCCTTGCCGCCTACTACGTACTCGGCACCCGGCACGGTCAGAATCTCGCTCTGGAGCGTGCCACTGCGGGAATCGCCGCGCGGGCGGTGCCCGCCGAGTACGACGGCCTGCGCGTATTCGTGTGCGGCTCCGGCTCCCCACTGCCGGGCCGGGCGCAGGCCTGTGTTGCGGTCACGGCAGGAGCATCGCTGTACCTCGTGGATTCCGGTGCCGGCTCGGCTGCCGTCATGCAGTTGCACCGTCAGCCGATGGCCCACCTGCAGGCCCTTCTGCTCACGCACCTTCACAGCGACCACATCACCGGCATCCCCGACATGAACCTGGCGTCCTGGGTCAGGGGCCGGGGCGAGCCGCTGCGAATCCTCGGCCCGGCAGGCGTCGACCGGGTTGTCGGGGGGTACAACGAGGTTCTCGCCTTGGATCGAGGGTTCCGGGTTGCCCATCACGGCATCCACCTTCTGGCCCCGGAACTGGGTGTGATGCACGCCGAGACCGTCGAACCGGGGATCGTCGTTGAAGAGAACGGGCTCGCCATCACCGCATTTGCCGTCAACCATGAGCCCATCACGCCGGCGTACGGCTACCGTTTCGACTACCGCGGCCGCTCGGTGGTCGTCAGCGGGGACACCGTCGTGACGGACAGCCTAGAAGCAGCGGCGCGCGGTGCCGATCTGCTGCTGCACGACGTGTTGTCGATGCGGATCGTTGGCACCATGCAAGCCGCTGCGACCGCTGTCGGCGCGTCGCGCGCGGCCAAGATATTCTCGGACATCCCGACCTACCATGCCCATGCCGTCGAACTAGGCCCGCTCGCAGCACGAACCGGTGTGCGGATGCTCGCCGTGTATCACTTCGTGCCGCCGCCCACGAACTACCTGATGGAGCGGATCTACCGGCACGATCTGCCGGACGGCGCCGTCCTCACGCGCGATGGAACCGAGATCAAGCTCCCGGCGGGAAGCACCGCGATCCATGTCACGCATCCCTGAGTACCGCCTAGATCGTCTCAACCCCGACTGGCCGGTGAGACGATGACCGCCAAGCCCACCAGCCCCCGCGGCAGCGAGATGGCGAACCCGTCGCCGGCGCTGCGCTGGGTCATGTCCAAGATGCTTGCCCGGGCTGCGGACGCGGATCGAATCGCCGCCCGTCGCACCAAGGCGGAAGCGAAGCGCCGTAGGGCGGCGGCTGCGCATGTGGTCGAATACTTCCACCAGGTGGACGATGGCTACAGCCACCTTGCCGCGCAGATGCTCGGCGCATTCGTCGAGCGCTACCAAGTGCGGCTCGTTTGTCACCTCGTAGGCCCGCCGCGCGGGCCGAACGCGCCGGAGCCGGACTTCCTGCTCGGCCTGTCCCGCTACGACGCGGCGAGGATCGGCCCGCACTACGGCCTCGGTTTTCCCGGAGGCTCGGATCCACCCGACCGAGATCTCGTGGATCTGGCAACGCGCATCCTGGCCGGGGTCGTGACCGACTCGGGAGCCTTTGTCGACGCGGCACCCCGCGTCGGCGACGCACTCTGGTCCGGATCCGCGGACGCGTTGCAGGGCTTGGCCGAGCGCTACCGGCCCGCGGCCGACGCGGCATCGGTTCTCGCCTCGGGCGAGAGGCGTCGGGCCGACCTAGGCCACTACTCGGGCGCGATGTTCCACTACGGCAAGGAGTGGTACTGGGGCGTCGACCGTCTCCACTACCTCGAGCAGCGGCTGATCGAACTCGGCGCAAGCCACGATGGCGGGAAGACTCTCAGCGCGCCGCCGGCAATCGAGCACGGACCGCACCAGGACGACGGATCGATGACGTTCGAGATCTTTCCGTCGGCGCGAAGTCCGTATACGGCATTGTCGTTCGACGCCGCCGTGGACTTGGCTCGCGCCACCGGCGTACGCCTGCGGGTCCGGCCGGTGCTGCCCATGGTGATGCGCGGCGTACCCGTTACCCGTACCAAGGGGACCTACATCTTCATGGACGCCGCACGGGAGGCGCGCTCACGCGGTCTGACCGATTGGGGCAGCTACTACGAACCCGTCGGCTCCCCGGTGGAGCGGTGCTATTCCCTCTACCCCTGGGCCGACGCCGAGGGTCGCGGCGTCGAACTCTTGAGCGCCTTCATGCGTGCCGCGTTCCAGGAGGGGATCAACACCAATACCGACGCCGGCTTGCGCCACGTGGTCGAAGCTGCGGGACTTTCCTGGGCGGAGGCCCAATCCATCGTGGGGAAGGACGTCTGGAACGACCGCGACTGGCGGGACGAGATCGAGGCGAATCGAAGCGCAATGTACGATATCGGGCTCTGGGGCGTGCCCAGCTTCCGGTTGCTCGATGCCGCGGGAGAGACGCGGCTTCGGGTCTGGGGCCAGGACCGGCTTTGGCTCGTGGCGCACGAAATCCAGCGTACCTTGGCGCCCGGACCATGACGCCTGCGAGGCTCCACCTCAGAACGACGGCCGTAGGGGCGACCCTGGGGCGACCCTTGTGGTCGCCCGCGCCGACCGAACCGAGGCCCTTCGTTGCGCGAGCAGGGGCGAGGGCGCGCCCTACGGGCACGATAGCCTCGCCCCTACGGTGCCTTGGTCGCCCATGCGCGTCTCGTGCGGCGAGGAGTTGCTAGGTTTGAAATCTCGGTGCCTCCCGCTGAAATTTCATGGTATCGTGCTCCATCGTGATCCCCAGAACAGCCCATGCGCGCGCGATCAAGGAACGCCTTGGTTCCTTTCCGGTCGTTGCTATTCTCGGTCCACGTCAGATCGGCAAGACGACATTGGCGCGTCAGGTCGCGCGATCGTACCCTGGTGCGGCGCATCGCCTGGACTTGGAGAATCCTGTCGATCTCAATCGGCTGCTCGAAGATCCGGGCCTCGTATTGGACGAGTTGCGTGGTCTCGTCGTCATTGACGAAATACAACGGCGACCGGACCTGTTTCCGATTCTCCGCGTCCTTGCCGATCGGCGTCCGTTACCGGCCCGGTTCTTGGTACTTGGCAGCGCATCGCCGGATCTGATTCGCCAGTCTTCGGAGTCGCTCGCCGGGCGCATCGCCTACCACGACCTGGGCGGACTGGGTCTGGCGGAAGTCGGCTATCACCGTTTGAGCCGTCGGTGGCTACGGGGTGGGTTTCCGCCGGCTTGGCTAGCTCGATCCAATGCCGCTGCGACAGTTTGGATCGAGAGCTTCATTCGCACGTTTCTGGAACGCGACCTCCCGGAACTCGGAATCCGCGTCCCGGGACCGGCGATGCGTCGATTCTGGACGATGCTGGCGCACTGTCACGGCCAGGTCTTGAATGCGTCGGAGTTTGCCCGGTCGTTCGGAGTTGCCGACACCACGGTGCGACGCTACCTGGATATCCTCACCGGGGCGTTGGTGGTTCGTCAGTTGCAGCCGTGGCATGCCAATGTTGCAAAAAGGCAGGTGAAGGCACCGAAGATCTACTTGCGAGACACGGGTGTGCTCCACGCCCTGCTGGGCATCGGCGACATGCGATCCTTGGAGTCGCATCCGAAGGTCGGCCCGTCGTGGGAGGGGCTGATCTTGGAGACCATCATCAACCAGGTGGGCCTGCCGCATGAACATGCCCATTTCTGGGGTGCGCATGCGGGCGGCGAACTGGACCTGGTGTTCTCGCGCAGTACCAAGCGCCTAGGAGTCGAGATCAAGCGAACGTCGGCGCCACAGGTCACTCGGTCCATGCACAAGGTAATGGAGCTCCTGGACCTCGCTGAACTGATCGTGATCCATGCGGGCCGTGATTCGTTCCGGCTCGCACGCAACATCCGCGCGGTGTCGGCGAGCCGAATGGGCAGCGACCTCGGTTTGGGGCGGTGGCCCCGCCTGTAGCGATGTTTGCCGGGCTACTGTTCGAACCCACCCGCTTGCCGGGCGAGGCCGAAGCACTAAGGGCCGAGGTTCGCAACTTCGTCGCCCGGGAACTTCCGTCGGGCTACTGGCCGAACTCGGACTTCAACGAGGGCCACAGTCCGGCGTTCTCGCGCCGCCTTGGCGAGCGGGGCTGGATCGGCATGACCTGGCCGAAGCGATTCGGCGGGGGCGAACGCACCTTCTTCGAACGCTACGTGGTGACCGAGGAGTTGCTGGCCGCCGGGG
>JAPPKV010000272.1 GCA_028819775.1 Gammaproteobacteria bacterium
CCGCCCCCCCCGCGGGCCCCCCCCCCCTCCTCCCCCCACCCCCCCCCCCCCGCCCCTTTCCCCCCCCCCCCCCGGGGGGCCGCCCCGGCGGCCCCCCCCCGCGCCGGCGACGACGGGAAAGACCGGGACGGGACAAGCCCGTCCCCTACGGGGTGTGTTCGTGCAACCAGGCGGCGTGACGGGGCGCACGCTTGGTGCGGGTCCATTCCTCGAGCATCTCCTCAGCGACCGCGTGGGCGCGGTGCCGTGCTTCCTCGCCACCCTTGTTGCAGGCCAGTTCCAAGCGGTGGCCGTTGGGGTCTAGGAAATAGACGGAGTCGAAGATGCCGTGGTCTACGGGCCCAAGCACGTCGAGACCAGACGATTCGAGCCGGTCCTTGGCGGCGAGGAGTTCGTCCCTGCTGTCGACCTCGAAGGCGATGTGCTGCACCCAGGCTGGGGTATTCGGATCCTTGCCCATCGGCGGCGAGTTGGGCAGTTCGAAGAACGCCAGCACGTTGCCCATGCCCGCGTCGAGGAAGACGTGCATGTAGGGATCCGGCGCACCGGTCGAAGGAACCTCGTTCTCCGCGAAGGCAAGCTGGAACTTCATCCCGAGCGCGTCCCGGTAGAAGTCCACGGTCTCCTTGGCGTCGTTGCAGCGGTAGGCGACGTGGTGGATGCGACGTATGTTCACGCGGCGTTCCCGGCGGCTTTCAGCACTTGGTCGCGTTCCATGGACTCGAAGAGCGCCTGGAAGTTGCCCTCGCCGAAGCCTTCGTTGCGCTTGCGCTCGATGAACTCAAAGAAGATCGGACCGATCAATTCCTCGGAGAAGATCTGCAGCAGGAGACTCGGCTCGTCGCCCGACGTGTCGCCGTCGACCAGGATGCCACGTGTTGCTAGTTCGTCGACGGGCTCGCCGTGGCCCGGGAGGCGTTCTGCGAGCATGTCGTAGTAGGTCGGAGGCGGTGGCTCCGTGAACCGCATACCGGCCGCAACCAGGCTGTCGCAAGTGGTCATCAGGTCTTCGCAGGCGAACGCGATGTGCTGGATGCCCTCGCCGTTGTACTCCATGAGGTACGCCTCGATCTGCCCGCTGCCGCCGGGCGGCTCTTCGTTCAACGGGATGCGGATCTTGTCGTCGGGGGCGGTCAAGGCGCGGGAGATGAGACCGCTGTGCTTGCCCTTGATGTCGAAGTAGCGGATCTCGCGGAAGTTGAACAGCCGCTCGTAGTACCTGGCCCAGTGGGAAAGCCGGCCGCGATAGACGTTGTGCGTCAAGTGGTCGATGACCTTGAGGCCGTGCCCGGCTGGTCGACGATCGATGCCTTCGACGAATTCGAAGTCGATGTCGTAGATGCTGCTGCCGTCCTCGTAGCGGTCGATGAGGTAGAGCGGTGCGCCGCCGATGCCACGGATCGCCGGCAGGCGCAGTTCCATAGGGCCCGTGGGGATGTCGACTGGCTCGGCGCCGAGCGCGAGCGCGCGACTGTACGCTTGGTGGGCGTCTCTCACGCGGAACGCGAGGCCCGTGGCGCACGGGCCGTGCTCCTCGGCAAGGTACCACGCGTAGCTCTTGGGTTCGTAGTTGATGACGAAGTTGACGTCGTTCTGGCGCCATAGCTGCACGGCCTTCGAGCGGTGGTCCGCGACATGCTGAAACCCGAGGGTCCGGAACACAGGCTCCAGGACTCCCCGCTTGGTCGCGGCGAACTCGACGAACTCGAAGCCGTCGAGCCCCATGGGGTTGTCGTTGGGCGCCATGCGTATCCCTACCTGTTGCGGATCCGTATCGGAGTCTATGCTGCCGGGATGGGAAGATTTGACCTTTTTCGCCCTTCTCTGGCTCCAGAAGAGCATAATGTTCCCTGTTCGGTATACATCAGGGCGGTTTCTGCTCATGGCATTGGATCGAATCGAACGGCGGATCCTAGCGTTGCTACAGGACAACGGACGCATGTCGAACGTCGAGTTGGCGGAGCGGGTCGGGTTGTCTGAGTCGCCGTGTTTTCGACGGGTCAAGAAACTCGAACGTGAAGGGGTCATCACGCGTTACTCGGCCGAAGTCGACCGGCGAACGCTCGGGTTCACCGTCACGGCCTTCGTGCTGGTCGACATGGACAAGCAGCCGGCTGACCATGCAGATGACTTCCACGCCCGGGTCGCGGCGGAGCCCCATATCGTCGAGTGTCACGCCATGAGTGGCGGCCACGACTACATCATGAAGGTGCTCGCCCGGGACATCGACCACTTCTCGGAACTGGTCATGCAGGAGATCCTCGAGTATCCCGGGGTGCGACACGTCGAATCGAGCTTCAGCTTGGGGGAGATCAAGCATTCCCGGGCGTTGCCTGTGGCAAGCTAGCTAGTCGCCCTTGTTCGCCGAGGGTCGACCAGACGAATGAACCGTATCGAAGAACAGGTCGAACAGCTACGCAAAGAGGTCGCGGAACTACGTGAGCGGGTCGAACAGGTAGCCAGCGGAGTTTCCGCAGCTCAAGAGAGCGCGGACGGTGCGCAATCGACAGCCGATAACGCACAGTCTGAGGCGAGTCAGGCGTTGTCGGCGGCCCATGATGCAGAGTCGGTTGCGAACGAAGCCCAGTCTACGGCAAGTGACGCTCAGTCCGTGGCGAACGAGGCTCAGTCCACGGCAAGTGAGGCGTCAAGCGGCCTGGACTCCCTGCGGAGTGAGCTGGACATTTAGGCGGCGGAATCGAGACTTCGTGTCGCCGGGCGACGCGCGTACACTCGGCGCATGGTCCCGGAGAATGCCGGTCACGAGGTCGGGGGTGTCCTCGACGAGGGGATCACGCTCTTCAAGGCTGCGTTCGGTTCGGTTGTCGCACTCGCGTTCGCGTCGGCCTTGGTTCGGTGCCTCCCGTACTTCTACCCCAGCCTGACGGAGGTACTGCTATCGAGCGGTGCCTTGATGGACAGCGTTGCCGAGCCGGGCCGTTTGTTGGGGGCGCTTGGCAATCTGGCCGTCGGGTTTGCCGTCAGCTGGCCGGTCGGCATGTTCCTGTGCCTTGGCGTGATGATGCAGATGGATGGCGTCGCGAAAGGCACGAAGTTGGGGTGGCGGACCGCACTCGGTGGCGCTTGGCGGCGCGTTTTGCCCTTGGCTGGCTGCCTCTTGGTCTACGCCGCGACCGTCGTGCTGATTGTCGGGACGGCGTTGCTCTTGGGCGGGGTCGTGGTCGGTATGTTCCTCCTGGATGTCCCGCCTCACCTACTCGGTCCGGCGGCCGGCCTCGTCGGCATGGCCTTCATGCTCGTCGCAGCCATTCCGCTGATCGGCTTGTTTGTGTACTGGTGCCTCGCGCTGCCGTTGGTTGCCATCGAGGACCTCGATGCTGTAGCGGCCTTGCGAAGGAGTTGGCGTTTGGTTCGGGGCAATTGGTGGCGAACCCTCATTGTCGTTTCGGTGGCGGGCTTCATCGTCTTCGCGGTAGCGTCCTTGGCGTGGGCGGCCGGCATGATGCTAGTCGCCGTTGCGGAGGGAGGCCCCGGGATGCGGTTGACGGTGGTTCTTGTCAACGCCGTCGGCGCCACGGTCACGACGCCGCTGTTTGTCGCCGTGCTTCTCGCGGTGTTGAAGGATCTTGACCGGGATCCCCCATGACCCTAACGCTGCGTCTGGCGCGCTCGCCCGGAGGACGACCATGCCCTACATCTTTCTTGCTTTGGCGATCATCTCGGAGGTCGTTGCCACCACCGCCCTGAAGGCGTCGGCGGAATTCACCAAGCCTGTGCCAAGCGTCATCGTGGTGGTGGGCTACGCCATCTCCTTCTATTTGCTGGCCCTGGTGTTGCGCAGCCTGCCCGTCGGCACCACCTACGCGATCTGGGCGGGAATGGGCATCTTTCTGATCGCGGTGATCGGTGCGGTCTACTACCGGGAAGTGCCGGATCTCCCTGCGGTCGTCGGCATGACACTGATCATCGCCGGTGTCGTCGTCTTGCAGGGATTCTCGAAGACTCCGGCGGCGTGATTGGCCGCTAGCGTACGACCTTTCGCGCCCGAAGATCCGTTATCGCGTCGTCCGACAGGCCCGTTTCGCGGAGCACCTCGCGGGTGTGCTCGCCGAGTTCGGGGGAACAGCGGAAGATTGCCGAGGGGGTCTCGCCGAACCGCGCCGGCGGTCGTGCCTGGCGCATGGGCCCGGCGACGGGATGTTCGAATTCGAGCAGCGCTTCCATGGCCTTGACCTGGGGGTCGTCGATCACGGCATCGCGGGGATTGATGATGGCGAACGGCACCTCGTGGCGTTCCAGGCGCTGGGCGAGGTCGTCGGTGTCGAAACTGGCGTAGCCTTCGTCCAGGGTGCGCCGGAAAAGGCCGGAGTCGAGGGCGGCCTGGGTGCGGAAACGCTCGTCCTCGAACAGGTTCGGAAGGTCCAGGGCCTTGAACACTCCCTCCCATTCCCGCCGCTGCACGGGCATCGTGCAGATGTACCCGTCACGGGTTTCGTGAACCATTCGCTCGTGCGACCTGCCCCCCTGGTGGGGTTTCTCGTCGCCGACGAAGGTGTAGTTCAGCATGTTGTCCGGCCATAGGAAGAACAGCGCCGAATCCAGCATGGCGATATCTACCCGCTGGCCGACCCCGGTGCGCTCCCGGGCGACGAGCGCGGATGCGATGGCCTGGGCCGCGGTCATCGAGGTGATCTTGTCGCAGATCAGCGAGTTGATGAGGAGAGGGCGCTCGGTCGCGGGATCCGCCTGCAGGGATCCGATGCCGGAGATCGACTGGATGATGGCGTCGTAGACCCGCCGCTTGGCATAGGGCCCGGTGTGGCCGACGCCGTTGATCGACGCGAAGACGAGCCGCGGGTTGATGCGTTTGAGGGATTCGTATCCAATCTTTAAGCGTTCCATCACGCCGGGACGGTAGTTCTCCATCACCACGTCGGCCGTTTCGACGAGCGTTTCGAACACGTCGCGGCCTTCGTCGAGGGTCAGGTCGATCACGATGGAACGCTTGTTGCGGTTCATCATGGCGAATGCGCCACCGACGCCGTTGTGCTCGGAAGCACCTCCAAAGCGCATGAAGTCGCCGTCGGGGGATTCGACCTTGACGACGTCGGCCCCCTGGTCGCCGAGGATCGACGCGGCGATGGGACCGGAGTAGATGGTGGTCAGGTCGAGAACGCGGATGCCGTCCAGGGTGCCGGCCATAGGGTCCTGTCTTGCGTCGAGTCGGGGTCGAACCGTTGATTCTATCGCTGCCGGGACTGCTTGCGTGTCGAATGTCCGTGGCGCGATCATCGAGGTGTTGGCGTCGAGGCGGTGAATCGCCATGAAGCAGTCGGAATCCAAACCCCCCGACGACTGGCGGGAACGGTTCGCGCGGGACGGATTCCTGTCGCCGATCCGCATCCTCGACGAATCGGAAGCGTTTGCGCACCGTCGACGGATGGAGCAGGCGGAGCGGTCTTTCGGCGATCTGCACTACCAGGGCAAGGTCTACACCATCCTGCGTTCGCCCATGGAACTCGCGACGCACCCGCGGGTCTTGGAGGTCGTGAACGCCTTGATCGGTCCCAATGTCCTGCTCTGGAACGGCACCTACATCGTCAAGGAGCCGCATTCGCCGGCTCATGTGAGCTGGCATCAGGATCTCGCCTATTGGGGCCTCGACGGCGAGGACCAGGTATCGATATGGATTGCCCTGTCCCCCGCCAGCGAGTCGAGCGGCGGCATGCGGATGGTGCCCGGTAGCCACCGGTTCGGACGCCGCAGCCACTCGTTGACGCCGGACGACTCGAACGTGCTCTACCAGGGCCAGACCGTTGGCGATGTCGACGAAAGCCAAGCCGTCTTCTGCGAACTATTGCCGGGCGAGGCGTCCTTCCACCACGGCTGGACCTTGCATTCCTCCCTACCCAACGACAGTAGCGACCGGCGCATCGGCTTCAATGCCCAGTACGTGGCGACCCATATGCGCCAGACCCAGCATGACCGCGACACGGCGATTCTCGTCAGCGGCGTGGACACCCACGGACACTTCGGGAAGGACATGCCCGCAACCGTTGATCTCGATCCTGCCGCCCTAGCCCTGCAGCGGGAACTGGATCGCCAGGTTCGCGAGACCATGGGCCTCACCGGTCCGTGATCGTCTCTCACCGGCACCGGTTCATCTTCTTCGCGGTGCCGAGAACGGGCACGCACGCCATCCGGACAGCGCTCGGTCCCGTCCTCGGCGACGACGACTGGCAGCAGCAGTCGCTGACCGAACAGGTGCGGCTGCCGGTGACCGCGCTGGCGCGGTTCAGCCACGGCCACCTCACGTTGAGACAGGTGCAGGAGAACTTGCCGCCTGACCTCTGGCGCGGCTACTTCAAGTTCGCGTTCGTCCGAGACCCGTACGATCGCTTCGTGTCCGTGTGCGCCATGCTCAACAAGCGCAATCCCGGCTACCGGGGCCGTGAGACGTCCTTCATGAAACGCGCGTTGACCGTTCCCCGATTCCGGCAGCGGGTACTTGTCCGGCCCCAACTCGACATGCTGGTAGACGAGACCGGGAGGCTCGGCATGGACTACGTCGGCCGCTACGAGAGGTTGCAGGAGGGCTTCGGCGAAGTCTGTCGGCAGATCGGCATTGCCGAGGTCGACCTAGAGCGAAGCAACGTCAGCGAACACGACGAATACGCGAGCTACTACGACGACGAGCTCACAGGTGCCGTGACCGCGTTCTATCGTCGGGATTTCGAGGCCTTAGGTTACGAGATGGCGTCGTAGGGGCGACCCTGGGGCGACCCTAACGCGCAGGGCGCGCGGTCGCCCACATCGGATGCGCCTCAGGACTCAGCGGGACGGGACAAGCCCGTCCCCTACGGCGGCGACGCGGACGCGCCTGTCGGGGCCGTCGTTCGTGTTCGGCATGATCGGGGCGTTCAACGCCCCTTCCACTTGGGTTCGCGCTTTTCCGCGAACGCCCGGGCGCCCTCAAGCTGATCGTCGCTGTCGTAGAGCCGATCCACGGTGGGGAACTCGCGTTTGCCGACCCGGCGCAGTGCTTCCTGGGCACGTAGGACTTCGGCTTCGCGCACCACTTCCTTGATGGCGGCAAAGACCAGTGGCGGACCGTCGGCAAGCTGGCGCGCGATCTCCCAGGTGCGTTCACGCAACGCCTCGGGTTCGACGACCTCGTTGACCACCCCCCAACGGTGGGCTTCTTCCGCGTCTATCGAACGGCCGGTGA
>JAPPKV010000081.1 GCA_028819775.1 Gammaproteobacteria bacterium
CCCTTGCTCCGCATTGGCGGTTTCCGCCTGTCCCCGATCCAGTTCCGCGTCGCCGGATGTCGCCTCGTCGCCCGAGGCAGCCGCCAGCGTCGCCGCATTGCCCACCACGACCACCTCCGGGTCGTCGTAGGTCCCCCGAACGACGACATCGAAGCTGGCGAGGCGCTTGATGGGGTCCTTGAGGACCTGCTGGCCGAACAGAACGCCCGCCGCCGCGATCGGGTTCGTCGTGGCCAGAAAGGCGATACCCCAGGGCAGGCTGGCGTGCAACGCCGGCGTGACGACCATGGCGTAGTCGAGCGCGCCACTGGCGAAGTCGACGGTGCCGTCGATGTCGAACCGCAAACCGGTGCCGGTGATCTTGGCCGGGCTGTCGAATCGCGCGCGACCGTCGGTTACCGCCAGGTTCGCCAGCGCGCGGTCGAAGCTGACGCCGCGTCCGAAGACATCCGTGAAGTCGAGACTGATCCGCTTGACGATGGTGGAGAAGTTGATGAGGCTCATGATGCGGGCCGCGCCAGCGCCCTGCTCAACGTCCAGGAAACGCCCCTTGACCAGGTCCAGCGATGCCCTGCCCGACAGGTTGGCCAAGTCGAACCCGATGGGTGAGCCCGGCCAATGGACGCTTCCCTCGGCAGCGAAACTCTCCGACTCCACGCTGGCCACGAAATCCCACTGCGGCAGCACGTCCCGGAGGTCGCCGGCGTTTACGGTGCCCTCGAAACGGGTCGTGCCGTCACGACTCCAAAGCGTCGGCGTCGTGGCCTCGATGCTCAGGCCCCGGAGTTCGGCGACGACATCGTGAAACTCCACACCCTCGGGAACCGGTCTCACGGCGAACCGCCATGTGCCGTAGTCGTCGTCTCCGACGTAGACCTGGCCGAGCACCACGTCAGCCGCGAGGAGCTGATCGATCACGCCGGGATCCAAGGCGATGTCCTCGCCGGTAGGCGAAGCAGGCACCCGGAGTTCCGGGAGGTGGAGGCGCCAGGGCCGGTTTCCAGACCTTTCCAAGGTGCCATGCAACTCCCTGCCGGCCAGGGTCAGGCGAATCTCGCCGTCGTCGGCGTACCCGTCGATACGCAGATCGGCAAGTTCCAGCGCGTCGAATTTCATCCGTCCGACGCGGAAGTCGCGCAGTTCCCAGGCGAAACCGGGATCCGCCTGCCTCGTCGTCGAACCCAATGCCGAGATGATCGACGACAAATCGACCACGTCCAAACCACCCGCGATCACCACGCGGCCCTGACCGGCGTCGGTCATGGGAACCGGCACCCCGAGCCCCAAAGCGGCCGCAAGAATGCCGCTGTCGCCGATATGCAACCAGCCGCTCATGTCGTTGTAGCGTGTCGACACCGCCACGTAGTCGGTGAGGAATTGCAGCGAGACAGCCAGCGTACTGGTCTCACCAGTGCGCTTGTCGAGCGGGACCGGCAGCGCTGCGGCGACTCCGACGAGGTCGGTATCGATCCGCAGTTCCGCCGGATGCTCGGACTCGGGAAAGACCTCGAATACCGCGTCGAAGTCGAACCGGCCCTCGGCGATGCCGGGATCCGCGAGGTCCAATATGCCGTAGGCGTCGGCGACTCCCGCCGAGCCTTCCAGGGAGAATCGTATCGTCGCGTCGTCGGTCTCGATTCCCAGTTCAACCGGGGCATCGAACAACCTTCCCCTCAGGCGCTCGCTGGACAGGCTCATCGGCCACTGGTAGCTCACCCGGTCGGTCATGTCGTCGAATTGCAGACCGAGGTCGGCCAGGTCGATATTGGTTCCCTCCAGATCGAATTCGAGGCGCAGATGCTCCGGGCGGAGGACCTCGTCGCCCGCCGCCGCCAACGGCACGACCATCTCGGCGGCGACGACCACCGGTCCGTCACCCGCCCAGGCGTCCGACAGGAACGGCATCGCGTTGCCCACGGGACTCGAACGCACGAACCGGAGAAGCTGCCCGGCATCCGCGCGGGATCTCAAACGCAGGGATAGTTTCTCGCCCGAAGACGGCACGCTGAGGTCGATTTCACCGATGTCCGTGTCCAAGACCCTGGCACTGCCGCGGAGAGAGGTCCCCTTCCCACCGACGACCAGGTTGGCCCGGATTCGGCTGGCCGTCGGCCAATCCACGTGATAGTCGACCACGCCATCGACGAGCCTGGCCGCCAACTCGAAGTGTCGGCGTGGCAAGCCGTCAGTTGCACCGACGTCGCCCTGAAAGAGGATTCGGCCGTCCTCGAGGTAACCAGAGCGCACGCTGTTCTCGAGCCAATCCCGGAGTTTCGGCGACATCGTCAGTGGGAGGTAGCCTTCGGCGTCCACCACGGCGATTCGGTCGACCCGGGCATCGACGGCCATCCGGGCCTGGCGCGACCCCCATGGCCGAGACAAGGCGATGTCGGCGACGGCACGCGTTCCACCGCGATCCAGCCATAGCCGATCGCCTCGCAATCCAAAGTGTCCCGAGCCGAAGGAGAACGTGATCGAACCGCCGCCCTGGAGGTAGGTCTCGTCCGCCGGCACAAAGCGCGGCAAGGCCAAGGCGAGGTCGTAGCCGTCCACGTCCACGCGGATCGCACGCTTGTGCCCGCTCGCCACGAACGCCGCGTTTTCCACTTTGGGCACCCCCTGATAGGAAGTGAACGCCGCATCGCGGCCGCGGCACACGAACGCGGCCCCTTCGGCATCGATGCGAGCCCGAAATCCGTCGATCCGGCCGCGGGGCGCCAAGTTGTGCAGCCATCGGCCAACCGGATGGTCGGCTCCGAAAGCGGCCGCCGCGAACGACGCTAAGTCTTCGGCCGAAAACGCGGGCAGCCACAGATCGGCGAAGTACTCGCCGACGTCGCCCGGCAAGAGGAACCCGGCCCCGTCGAACTCCAGCGAGCGACCGCCGCTCGTCGTCAACAACCTGTCGATGCGGCCGCGGTATCCGCCGCCCTCAGCCCACGCGCCGAGTCTCGCCGCAAGCGTGCTTTCCGAGGCCGGGGTTTGGATGCGGGTCAACTCGATGTCGAGTCGGGCCCGCCCGGTGCCGACGCCGCGACGGCGCCAGTCCCCGGCGACAGCCATCTCGAAGTCGGGCAGACCGAGCATGTCATCCAATTCGCTGCCGAGAGAAAACGACGAGGCGGACACGTTCACGATTCCCGGGCCGCCCTCAGTGACGTCCCCGTCGATGGCGAGCGCACAGTCCGTGCAATTCGGTTCCGACTGCATCCTGACCGAAAACCGGTGCCGCCCGCCGACGTTGATGAGCCAAGACTCGACGTACAGCGCTGCCGTTCGGCGGCCCTCTCGCGCGAAGATCCTGCCCCGAACCCAGACCTCGTCGCTATACGTGAACAGCGCCAACGCATCCAGGCCAGGACCGTCCGGACCCCCTCCCAGTCGCCAGCCCGCGCCGCTCTTCTGGAATACGAGCCGACCGTCGGCGACGGTCATTCGGCGCGCCACGACGCGATTCCGCCCCAGGCTCTCCATCAAGTCGAGTTCGAAGTCGAAACCGATCAATTCGCCGCCGGGAAAGCGTACGTGTTCAGCGAACAACCCCGGGTTGAGACCCCGCCAGCGTCCTTCGAGCCCCTGTAGGCGCACCTCGGGACCCAGCCACGCGTTGAGCGTGCCCTCGAAACGATGCAACTGGTAGAACAACGTCCGGCCGCCGACCTGCAGCATGGCGAAACACACCGCGATGACGGTCGCCACCACGAGCGTTGCCCGCGCCAGCCCCCACGACCGCGGCGCGGGGCTCTCACCCGAGGCAACGCTCGAGGCCGTATTGTCGCCGTCACTCGACGGATCCTTTGCCACCGCTAGTGTGCCGCTACCAAGACGAGGCATCCAACCGGACACGACACGTTGATGTGAACCATGCCTATGTTCCTGTTTTGCAAGGCGGCACTCCTCCATTTGCCTAGCCTCAGCGGCTGTCGAGGCGATGTCCGCATTGTCAGGTTAGTTCGGAATCGCAACGCTAGGCCTTCAACGCAGCACCAGATCGAACTGATCGGAAGCGTAACCCGGCTCTACCTCAAGTCGGATCGGCCGCAGCACGTCTCGTTCCAGCGCGGCGAGATAGGGGGCCTCCTCGTCGAGAAGGCGGTCCACGACCCGCTGACTCGCCCTTACCAGGTACTCCGAGACTCCGTCGGTACCCGAGGCGGCCTGCTTCAAGAGACCGCGGAAGAGGTCGTAGCAGGCGCTCTGCGGGGATTTCGCGACGGCGCGGCCCGAACAGGCCTCGCAGCTATCGCAGAGCTGTCGCTCCAGGCTCTCGCGGGTGCGGCGGCGGCTGATCTCCACCAAGCCGAGCTCAGAAAAACCCGACGCGTGGAAACGTGCGAGGTCCCCCGACGCGGCACCGACGAGCGCGTCCAGGACCTCCTGCCGATGATCTTCGCCCTGCATGTCGATGAAGTCCACGACGATGATGCCGCCGATGTTGCGTAGGCGGAGTTGCCCCGGGATCTCGCGCGCGGCCTCGAGGTTGGTGGTGAACGCCGTGGACTCCAGATCGGACGAGTCAACGAATCGCCCGCTGTTGACGTCGACGGTGGTCATGGCCTCGGTTTGCTCGATCACCAGGAAACCACCCGACGGCAAGGGCACACGCTTGTCGAGAGCTCTGTCGATGGCCACCTCCAAGCCGCGCGCTTCAAACAACGGTGTCCGTCCTTCGTAGTGCGCGACCGGGTCCGGAAGCTCCGGGAGATAGCGGGCGATGTAGTCCGTGATCCGATGGAAGGTGTCCGTGTGGTTCACGACGATCGCGCGGGTGTTCCTCCCCGCCAAGTCACGTACGACGCGCGTCGGGACGGGCAGTTCCTCGTGCACCAGGGAGGCGTTGGCGAAGCGCTCGGCACCCGTCCCCGAGTCCATCGCCCCGGCGAGCTCGCCGTATCGCCGCGAGACCCGTTTCCAGAGTCCCTCCAGATACCCGATATCGGCCCGCACCTGATCCTCGGTCGCCGATTGGCAGGCCGTGCGGGCTATGTAGCCATAGGCCGTTCCGACCTCCGTACGCACCCGCGCCACGAGATCCTTGAGACGCTCCCGCTCGTCCTCGTCCACGATGCGCGCGGCAAGCGCAATACGGGTGTCGAACGGGAGCAACACGACGGTACGTGCCGCTAGGGCAAGGTTGGTGGTCAAGCGCACCCCCTTGCTGTTCAGGGCATCCTTGGCGACCTGCACCAACAGGGTCTGCCCGGGCCGCACCAACTTCGATATGTCCGTTGGGGTGGTTCCTGGCTCGACGCGCCCACCGCGAAGGTCCCGAACGTGGAGAAACCCCGGTCGGCCTATGCCGATGTCAACGAACGCCGCCTGGACGCCGCCGACCACCCTGTCCACCCTGCCTCGGTAGAGATTGCCCCGCAGGCTGCGTCCTGCGGGACGCTCGATGTGGATCTCGCGCAGCGTGCCGTCGACGACCAAGGCGACTCTTGTCTCGAAAGGGTTTACGTCGACAAGGATTTCTTCGGTCATGCCTACCGCGCCAACCTTCGGGTTCAACAGCCGCAATGTCGACCGACCTTCGACCGTCGTCAGGGCCGATCATACCGCCGATTCGAGTTGGGAGTCTGCGTCAGCGCGCCCTTCGGAGGCTGTTCCATGTTCGACGGCAGGGCTGGGACCGAGGCGACCCGACGCACGGCGGAGGCGAGGGCGCGCCGTTGCCGGCGCGGTCGGGGCGGCACTGGGGCGCTACGGCGCCCGGCCTAGTTGCCCGGTCAGGCCCACGACGTGGACGCGTTGCGCGGCAAAGGACAGCAGTAGGGCGACCAGGGGGTAGACCAAAGCCGTGGTGAATGTCGGCCCGAGCACCGCCCAGGTTGACCACTCGATGTCCAGCAGAAACAGTGCCGTCCGCTTGATCAACTGAATGACCGCAGCGATCCCGAACACGACCGCCACCTGTTGCCAGACCGTGTAAAGGCTGAGTCGTTCTTCGAAGCGCTTGGCGATGTAGGTCGCGAAAGCGAGGCAGATGCCCGTCAATCCGAGCGGACCGGCGACGAGCACATCGAAGAACAGGCCAACGACCCAGGCGGACATGGGGCCGACGCGGCTCGGTGCGGCGACACCCCAGAA
Source organism: Gammaproteobacteria bacterium (assembly GCA_028819775.1). The sequence goes on from JAPPKV010000081.1 coordinate 6,088, forward strand.
AAACAGCACCGCCACCGCCCAATCCGGCCTCAGCCAGGCCAGCCAGTCCGGCCCTCCCTCCACCCGGCCGACGGCCAGGACCATGGCAGCGACGAGACTGACGAGGATCAGCCAGCCACCATGCAGTGGACTCAACCCTCTGCCTCCGCGGGTCGGGGTTCAGGCGGTTCTTTCTGGGGTTCGCCCAGCACCACGAGTACGTGTCGCGATCGGGTGAGTGCCGCGCTGGGTTCCCACATCACCTGGGCATACGCAAGCGTCGGATCCTTCACCACGCGCGTGACGACACCCACCGGGTAATCGCGGGGGAACCGACGACCAAGTCCAGAGCTGACGAGGTCGTCGCCGACCACTATGTCGGTGGTGACCGATGCATTGTCCAACAGGTTGGGGCCCCTGCCGCCTCCCGAGGCAATGGCGAACACCTTGGATCGGATGACCTGCACGGGAATGGCGTGGGAAGGATCGGTGACCAACAGAACCCGGCTGGTGAGAGGCGTGGTCTCCACGACCTGGCCGAACACGCCGGTCGAGTCGATGACGGCCTGACCGACAGCGACACCGTGGGAGCCGCCCTTGTCGACGACGATCTCCCGGCGTGTCGCGTCGGGTACGACCTCGATGAGTTCGGCGATGAGCACGTCGTCCGGAAGTCGTGCCCGAGAGTTGAACAGTTCGCGCAGGCGGTCGTTCTCGGCCGAGATGGCATCGGTGCGCGCGGTTTCCGCCTTCATCAGCAGCAACTCGCGCTCGAGGGCGGCGTTTCGGCGCATCAAACGGTCCCGGGTCGAAAAGAACTCCACCAGGTGGCCCATCACCAGGTACGGCGACTCCGCGACGTATTGCACCGGAACCACGGCCGTCGCCAGGACGGACCGCGCCGGCTGCAACCAGCCGACCCCTGCCTTTTCGATGCCCAAGAGGACACAGGATGCCAGGGTCAGCGCGAGCAGTAGCGGGCGAACCTGGCCTTGACGCACTCCGAACAACGGTTCCATGTCACACCCTCAACCGGGTCGGGGTGCCGCGGTTCGCTACTCGGTCCAGAGCAGGTCGACGTAGCCGGCGAAGTCCTCGACGGCCTTTCCCGCACCCC
>JAPPKV010000477.1 GCA_028819775.1 Gammaproteobacteria bacterium
GCCGAGTGGCATTGCCGTCCACGGCGGCAGCGGGATTTCCCTCGGCGTGATCGAAACGCTGCGCCGAAACGACCCTTCGGTTCCGTACGCGCTGGCGCATCGACTGGACCGCGACACCTCGGGTTGCCTGGCCGTGGCCAAGAACCGACCCACGCTGCTCGCGCTGCATGCCGAGCTCCGCAAAGGTGCCGTCGGCAAACGCTACGACCTCGTCGTGGACGGCCACTGGCCAGCGGGTCTGGATGTGGTGGACAAACCACTGGCGCGCTACGCGCTCGCGAGCGGTGAACGCCGGGTGCGTGTGCAGGCTGACGGCGAAGCCTCGACCACCGAGTTCAGCGTGGTGCATCGGTTCGGCGAGGCCACTTGGCTGGCCGCATTTCCGAGAACCGGACGCACGCACCAGATCCGGGTTCACGCGGCCGCCAGCGGCCACCCCATCCTTGGCGATGCCAAGTACGCCCGGGGTAGCGCCCAGGCCCATCCCCGGCTGTTTCTCCATGCCACCCGGCTGACGTTCCGGCTGCATGGACGGCGGATACGGTTGGACGCGCCGGTGCCTCGCGAGTTCGAAGCGCTTCGAGACGCTTTGAGATCGCTCAATCCCCCGGCGCGAGCGGATTGACACCCTCCGCACGCAACAACTCGCCCAGCGCGATCAGCGGCAGTCCGATGGCGGCGCTCGGATCCACCGTGTCGACACCGTCAAGCAGAAGGGGACCGAGCCCCTCGAACCGGATGCCGCCGGCGCAGTCGAGGGGTCGGTCGCGTTGGACGTAGCGGCGGATCTCCGCGTCGCTGGCTTCCCGGAAGCGGGCCGTCGTCGTGTCGATGGCGGTGCGAGGGCGATCCGTGGCGGTATTGAGAACCGCAACACCGGTCAGGAAATCGACGCGACGGCGCGAGAAGGCGCGCAACTGGCGGACCGCCGCATTCTCCGTCCCGGGCTTGCCGAGAATCCGACCATCGAAGGTCGCGACCTGGTCGGAGCCGATGACGATGGCGTTCGGCCAGCGACTCGCCACGGCCCGAGCCTTGGCAACCGACAACCGCAGGACTAGCTCGCGAGGGGTCTCCCCGGGCAGGGGTGCCTCGTCGATGCCGGGAGAATCGACACTGAACGGCATGCCAAGTCGTTCGAGGAGAGCCTGGCGGTATCGCGAAGACGACGCGAGCACGAGGGGAGCGGATCGGCGCAGAACAGACGCGTCGGCCTGGCGCACATCGGTCATCGCAGGGGGTCGCCTGTTTTGACAGCTAGGGGGCGCGACCATATCATCCGCGCCGCCGTAAGTTAGCCGGTGATGTGGTGTCGGTGCCGCAATTGGACGTCGCCCAGCTTGCCCGGGAAGGTGGCAGGTGGCGCGGCATGATCGATGTAGCTGCTTTCGAGCGGCTCGGCAACGTGCTGTTCAACGCCGGGGACTCGGGCAAGACGAAAGCGACGAGTGTATTCGCCGCTCTCGACTTTTCGCTGGACGACGAGGGCAGGCCTCGGGTTAGGGGTGCCTGCAAGGTCGTGGCACCGATCTGCTGCAGCCGGTGTGCTGAAACAGTGGATGTCGAGGTGGCGAGCCAACTGGACTTCCGAGTCGTCGCGTCGGATGCTGAAGTCGAAGGCCTGATGCCGGAGTTGGACGCGGTAGTCAGCGAGGACGCGCGGTTGCCGCTGACGGCCCTCGTCGAGGACGACATCCTGCTCAGCATCCCGGAGCGGTGCTGCGCGCCAGGGGCGACGTGCGTCCATGCCGGCGAGGCCGAATCGGCAGCGCGCGATGCCGGGATGTCGGAAGCGAAACCCCTTGCGGGTTTGCAGGCACTTGTTGAGGGCCTTCGGCCCGTTTGAACGGAGATACCAAGATGGCTGTGCAGCAGAACAAGGTGACGCGGTCGAAACGCGACAAGCGACGGTCGCACCATGGGCTCAAAAAGCCCACGTTGTCCATCGACTCGACCACCGGCGAAACCCATCGCCGGCATCACGTCACCGATGAGGGCTACTACCGTGGACGCAAGGTCGTCGAATCGCGGCTCTAACCGGGAAAGCCGGACTCACGCCCATCCGCTTAGCCGTTGACATCCTCGGTGGCGATGCCGCGCCGACGACTCTCGTGCGCGGCGCCTTGGATGCGGCCGCGTCGCCGGGCCTGCGGAATGCAAGCTCGGAACCGGTAAAGCTGATCTTCTTCGGTCCGGGCGACGACGTCGCTCCACTGTTGACCGGAACGTCCCACGACGTCGTTCACGCACCGCGGCGCGTCGAAGTCGACGACCCACTACGTGGCTCGCTTCGGGGCGAGATCGACTCGTCGATGCGTAGCGCCGTGAGGGCCCTGGCAGTCGGCGACGCGGACGCCTTGGTGAGTGCCGGAAGTACGGCTGCGCTGGTGGCGCTATCCAGGCACTTGGTGGGCATGCTCGCCGATATCCGCCGACCCGCGATCATGAAGTCCCTGGGGGGTGCGGACGGCCGTCGATTCCGGATGCTCGATCTTGGCGCGAACATCGGGTCGGGACCGGGGCAACTGCATCAGTTTGCATTGCTCGGAACCGCCGCGGCCACCGCGTCGCCTGACACGGACGACCGTGCCGGTCGCGACGGGATCCCGATTCCATCCGTCGGGCTCCTGAACATCGGTTCGGAAGTGCGCAAGGGGCCGGCGACCGTTCGCGAGGCAGCACGGCTGCTGGAGTCCGACAACCGGCTTCGATATGGCGGATTTGTCGAGCCCCACAGGCTGTTCGATGCGGCGACCGACGTGGTCGTTGCCGACGGGTTCGCGGGAAACATCGCGCTGAAGGCTGCGGAGGGTGCGGCCCAGATGGCGCGTTACCTGCTGGGCAGGGAGCTTTCGGGGCATTCGCCGGGTGTGACGCTGGGCCGGGCCATGCTCCGGGGTCGTTTGCGCCGTGTTCGGGATGCGTACAATCCCCAGTCGTACAACGGCGCCAGCCTTCTCGGGCTCGCGGGTGTCGTTGTCAAGAGCCATGGCGGTGCGGACCGACAGGGCTTCGAGAACGCGGTAAGACAAGCCATGGACGCTCTGTCGACCGGTCTCGTCGCACGGCTTGCGGCCGGGATCTAATGCCCGCCGCCTAGGAGACCGCTCAACAGAAGGAGAACAGATGGGTTTGGGGTTCCTGTTTCCGGGCCAGGGTGCCCAGGTGGTCGGCATGGTCGGCGACATCGGGGCCGTCGAGGCGGCGGTGCCAAGGCGCTTCGAGGAGGCTTCGGAGGCACTGGGATTCGATCTTGGCGACATCGTCGGCAATGGCCCCGCCGAACGTTTGAACCAGACCGAGATCACCCAGCCGGCCTTGCTGACGGCGGGTGTCGCGCTGCTCGATGTCTGGCGTCGTCGCAACGGGGCGGAACCCGAGGTCGTGGCCGGGCACAGTCTCGGGGAATACTCGGCGTTGGTTGCGGTCGGCGCGCTCGAGTTCGCAAGCGCAGTGGTGCTGGTACACGAGCGCGGCAAGTTGATGCAGGGCGCAGCGCCCGCCGGACAGGGCGCGATGGCCGCCATCCTGGGTTTGGACGACGATACGGTCGAGGAGTGCTGCCAGGACATGGATGGCACCGTCACGCCGGCAAACTACAACTCGCCGGGCCAGGTTGTCATCGCCGGTGCTGCCGATGCGGTGGCCGCTGCCATCGAGGCCTGCAAGGCCCGGGGTGCCCGCCGGGCCGTGCAACTTGACGTCAGCGTTCCGTCTCATTGCGCCCTGATGGCACCGGCCAGCGAGCCCCTTGCCCGATTGCTCGCCGATGCGGACATCCGCGAAGCGCGCATCCCCGTGGTCCAGAACTACAGCGCGACGGCCGCGACCGGCCAAGCCGACATCCGGGACAACCTGCTGCGCCAACTCGTGTCCCCGGTTCGTTGGTCGGAGTCCGTGAGCACTATGGCGCGTTCCGGCACCGAGGTGTTCGTGGAGTGCGGTCCCGGCAACGTCCTCGCGGGGCTGGCTCGTCGCATCGACCGGTCGCTGTCGGTCCATGGCATCGGAACCCTCGACGGGCTCGAGTTGGCGCTCGAAGCCTGCCTGGAATCGTGATCGTGAGCGAGAACCGCAAGATCGCGCTCGTAACCGGCGCAAGTCGCGGCATCGGCAGGGCCATTGCCGCGCGGCTCGCCGCCGATGGCCTATTCGTTGTTGGGACCGCCACGAGCGACGAGGGGGCGGCGGCGGTGGCGGAGGAGTTGGCGTCCGGCGGGACGGGCGTGGTGTTGCGCCTGGAGGATGAATCCCTAGTCGGCGAAACGGTTGCCGGCATTCAATCGCGCTACGGTGCGCCGCTGGTCCTCGTCAACAACGCCGGGGTGACCCGGGACAACCTGCTTCTGCGGATGACGCCGGCGCAATGGTCGGCGGTGGTCGACGCGAACCTGACAGGGATCTACCGGCTGACCAAACCGCTGCTGCGCGGGATGATGCGGGCACGGTGGGGGCGAATCGTCAACTTGAGCTCTGTCGTCGGCCGAATGGGAAACGCCGGTCAAGCCAACTATGCCGCAACGAAGGCGGGCATCGAGGGGTTCACCCGATCGCTCGCCCAGGAACTCGGCGGTCGCGGCATCACGGTGAACGCGGTCGCCCCAGGCTTCATCGACACGGACATGACCCGGGCACTTACCGAGTCGCAACGCCAGGCGATGGTGGATCGAACGGCGCTCGGCAGGATGGGTGAGGTGGAGGATGTCGCGGCGGTGGTCGCCTTCCTGGTCGGCGACGGCGCTGCCTACATCACCGGAGAGACCGTGCACGTGAACGGCGGCCTCTACGCCGGATGACCGGGTGAGGGTTGGTGAACGAGGCGAACGACGCGGACCGTTGAGCCTGTGGTTCAGAGCGTCCAAAAGCGGATAAACTTACGCCCCCGCTGACGGCAGCGGTTCGCTTACGGTCAACGAAGCGCGGGTGCCGGTTCCGCCGGCGAGTTGCACACCTTAAGTAGCGATTAAAGCGATTAAAAGGAGTCTCGAACATGAGCAGTGTCGACGAGCGAGTCAAGCGACTCATCTGCGAGCAGTTGGGCGTCAAGGAGGAGGAGGTCAAGGACGAAGCGTCATTCGTTGACGACCTAGGGGCGGACTCGTTGGACACGGTGGAACTGGTGATGGCTCTCGAGGAGGAATTCGAGACCGAGATTCCCGACGAGGAGGCGGAGAATATCACCACCGTCAAAGAAGCGATCGACTACATCCTTGCCCACCAGTAGTCAGCGCTTAACGCGCCGCCCTCCGCGGCGCGCTCTCAACGGCACTCGATTATGAGCAAACGGCGAGTCGCGGTAACAGGCCTCGGCATGTTGTCGCCAATCGGGAATGCCGTCGGGGAAGGCTGGCGCAACGCCCTTGAGGGCGTCAGCGGTGCGGCAACCATCACCGATTTCGATACCACCGGCCAGAGCGTCACGATCAGCGCAGCGGTCAAGAATCTGACGGTCGAGGACTATCTGGATCGGAAGGAAGCGCGTCGCCTCGACCGTTTCATTCAGTACGGGCTGATCGCTGGCATCCAAGCCGTGCGGGATGCCGGTCTTGACGACGTCTCCGACGGCAACAGGATCGGTGTTGCGATCGGTTCGGGGATCGGTGGGATCAACACCATCGAAGACACCCATTCCACCTGCCTGGACCGCGGTCCGGGACGCGTGTCGCCGTTCTTCGTGCCGTCGAGCATCATCAACATGATCGCCGGCAAACTGTCGATGATGTACAACTTCCGTGGCCCGAACCTGGCGGTCGTCACAGCCTGTACCACCGGGACCCACAACATCGGTTTGGGTATGCGTGCCATCCAGTGCGGCGACGCCGATGTAATGGTCGTGGGTGGCGCGGAACAGGCCACCTCGCCGGTTACGGTGGCGGGGTTTGCCTCCATGAAGGCGCTGTCCACGCGCAACAACGATCCCGAATCCGCGAGCCGGCCCTGGGACCGCGACCGTGACGGGTTCGTACTGGGCGACGGTGCCGGCGTACTGGTCCTCGAGGACTTCGAGCGGGCCCGGGCAAGGGGCGCCAACATCTACTGCGAACTGGCCGGGTTCGGCATGAGCGCCGACGCGCACCACATCACCAGCCCTCCCGACGACGGCCACGGTGCCGTCGCATCGATGCACAACGCGTTGGCCGACGCGCGGCTCGGCCCGGACGACATCGACTACATCAATGCGCACGGCACGTCGACGCCCCAGGGGGATATCGCGGAGACGCTGTCGATCAAGGCGGTGTTCGGCGAATCCACCCAAGTCGCCGTGAGTTCCACGAAGTCGATGATCGGGCACTTGCTGGGCGCCGCCGGCGCGGTGGAGGCGATCTTCTCCGTGCTCGCGGTCGCGAACGACATCGCACCGCCCACGATCAACCTCGACAAACCCGGTGCCGAGTGCGATCTGGACTACATTCCGCACACCGCTCGTGAAATGTCCATCGACGCAGCGTTGTCGAACTCGTTCGGATTCGGCGGCACCAACGGAACCCTGATATTCACGGCGGTCTGATCAAGCGGCAGTCACCGCCTTACTCCGCCGCGCCGTAGAGGTCGCTGTTGAATCTCGTGAACAAGCGAATACTGTTCATCCCCGCAGTCGTTATCGTGTTGGGAATCGCGTTCCTGGTAGGGGTGCGGATCTTCCTCGATCGGTGGGCCGAACAACCCCTGTCGGTTGCCGAGGACACGGTGTTCATCGTCGAGCCCGCCATGACGTTCTCCTCGGTCGCCGACCGACTCGTAGAGGCGGGGGTCGTCACGGGGTGGCTGTTTTCGCTGCGTGCGCGTGAACGAGGCCTGCAGGCGTCAGTTCAGAGCGGCGAATACCTGATCACTGCGTCTCTCACACCGGACACGCTGCTTGACCGCCTGACGCTCGGCGATGTCGTGGCGCACCGGTACCTGATCGTCGAAGGAAGCACCTGCGGAGACGTGCTGGAGGGCTTGGCGGCCGACGACCGGCTGAGTTTCGACCTGGCAGGGGCCGACGCGGCGGACTTGATGGTCCGCCTGGGGCTGCCGGCCGGCAACGCGGAGGGCCGGTTCTTTCCCGATACCTATCTCTTTCGACGCGGCGACAAGGCGTCCAGGCTGCTGCTGCGGGCGAAATCCAAGATGGACGCCGTGCTTCAGGAATTGTGGTCAGCGCGCTCGTCGAGGGTGTCGTTCGAGTCCCCCTACGA
>JAPPKV010000369.1:0-4100 GCA_028819775.1 Gammaproteobacteria bacterium
CTCAAGGCGTGTACCAGATCGGCGAGGTGTAGGCGCGCTCTTGCGTCACCATCGGAATCTCGTCCGGCAAGTCCGTCAATCCAAAGAACTTCGCATCGTAAGCCGTCCAACGCGGCGTCGGGATTTCCAATACGCGCAGGTAGTAGAAGGCGAGTTCGTCCCGCTTGAAATCGGGATCCGTCCACACGACAGCCAATTCCGCGTCGCCGATGCTGTTCGTGTAGGAGGCCTCCTTCACGTTGACCGTATTGCCCACGGCCCTGACGTGGCCGTCGGCGTCTTCTCCCCGGCCATCGGACAAGGCCACGTTGTAGATCTTCTCGTGCAGCCCGCCGCCTCCGTCACGCCAGCCTTTGATCACCTGCACCCGGTCCAGGTTCGCGCCATCGGGATCTTTCACGGCCCGGATCAGGAAACTCGGCGTTCTCTCGCCAGGCGCTTGTGTAAGGTCGCCGCCCATCGGCACTCCCTTGGCGTATCCGATTCGAGCGAGGTCTGGCCGCATGGCATCGTCGGTCACATAGTCCCAGCCGCCGAAGAACCGAACCGTCATGCGGGGGCCGGTGGACGCGTAGACTTCCCGGCGACGCATCGCGCTGAATAGCGCTTCTCGCGTGTTCTCGGTTGCCCAGACCGCGGCATAGCCGGCGGCGTTGCTCTGCCAATTCGCCTTTGCGCGATACGGGCTGGGTTCGCTAAACCCGTTGCTGCCCCAGAAATTCTCTGCGTTGGTAGTCGTCAGCGAATTGTGGGTGTCCGTGCTGCCGATCATGCCGAACTTGAACGGATTGACGCCGAGTTCCGCCTCTTGGCCTAACCCCAGTTTCAGGGCGGAACGCGCATAGGATTGCGCGGCGACGGCATCCGGTTTGCCCATCGTCTCGTAGTCGGCAAATTCATCGGTCGGCGATATGAGCGGGTGGGTCTCGCCGTCCCCTTTGCGCTGGGTCACCTCGACGATTGGCTCCCAACGGGAACGGGTCTCGGCGTAGGTTGTGGTGAAGGGCTGGCCGTGAAGCGTATTGAGCGTGAACATGTTGCCCCCGCTCAGATTGCCGTTGTGGGGGATGGCAAGGACTTGGTCGCCCGTCCGGTCCTCGTAGTCTTTGAGGTACGCCCACAGGTCCTCGGGGTCATCGCTGTGGAAGCGGGAGAACGGCACGACCTGACGGGCCTCGGCAGCGCCCCCCCGGTAGAGCACGTTGCGGTGGATCATCCTGGGCTTGTTCTCCGCCGCCCGCGCACTCCACTCGTAGCCGATGAATGCCGTGAACGTGCCCGGGTCGTTGTGCCGTTCCGCGCTCGTGATGACCTCCTTCCAAACCATACGTTGGAAGTTCTCGCCGAGGGCATAGTCGGCGCTGTGTGCTGCTTTTGCCGCCAGCAAGTCCCCGCTCCCCTGACCAAACTCATCCATGTCTTCGGCAAGGAGAATGTCCCGCACCGGCGGATGGCCCGCAAGGATTGGCGCCCAACGCTGACTTGCCTCGGTTTCCGGTAACGAGCCGTCGCCGGCTGCCAGTCGAGGCAACACGCCAAGGTTCTCGGCGTGGTCCGAGACCATTAGGAAGTCCAATGGTCGACCGAGCCGTACTTCCGCGCCACCGTTCGACCGGACTGTTTCTCCCTTGGCAAATCGATACGCATCGTCCGGCGTCAACCGAGCACCCATCGCGTAAGCGTCACCCGACAGGGCCGTGTGCACATGCGTATCTCCCCAGTAGACATTGGCAGGGTAGGAAAGATCGACATGCGGCGAATACGACTCGCCGGCCAACGCACTGACCCCTGGCACTGCGAACACGAGCACCAAGCATGCGTTGTTGGCATATGTGGGCATAAGGTCTCCATCGGACTGCAGCCACTGCGCACGGTGTCGTGGCGCAGCGTATGGTGGGGAGGATAGTGCCAGAAATGGCGCAGGGTCTTTTGCCGCTGGCGCTGCCGAGTTCTCCGGGATATGCTGCGCCGCCCCGCGAAGCGCCGTCGAGGAATCCGGGGTACGCTCACCCTCGTGTCGGCAATGGCCGCGTTAGAAGGAGGTCCAACGATGCAAACGATGCAAACGGTCTTGTTGATCTTGCTGCTCATCGATGCCGTTGCGTTGGGGGCCATCGTGCTCCTGCAGCAAGGCAAGGGCGCTGATGTCGGTGCAGCATTCGGCTCGGGGAGCGCCAATACGGTGTTCGGCAGCGCGGGCTCCACCTCGTTCCTGACCAAGATGACGGTCTACCTAGCGATCGGGTTCTTCGTCATCGCCTTCGGGTTGGCATATACCGCCAAGGAGATTGCCGTCGACCTGCGCACCGAGGGCATGTCCGACTTCACGGTCTTCGAGACGGAAGTCGACGCCGACGAGCCGGATTTGCCGCCGGCGGACACCGACATGGATTCCGATCTGCCCGATGTATAATCCGCGCCCCGCCGACTGGCGGGACGTGCCGAAGTGGTGGAATTGGTAGACACGCTGCCTTGAGGGGGCAGTGGACTTGCGTCCGTGGAGGTTCGAGTCCTCTCTTCGGCACCACTTTCGACCCGAGTGGTGACTAATCCGCTCTCACCAACGGCCCCGACAGGGGCGATCTCACTACCCGGAAGCCCAACACTGTCTCGGTAGTGGTCTCTCCCCACCGCATCACGTTCCGGCCCGCGAACGGCCTCATCATGTGCCCGCGCACCACGCCCTTGCGGCAGTCCCCGTCGCGTCGCGGCTCTCCGTCCGTGGGGACCCCCTCGTAGTTGGGGTGCCAGCAATCCGCCGTCCATTCGGCCACAAACCACACGTCCTCTAGACGCGTACCCAGCCCACGCAGCCCGAAGGCGTTAGCCGTGCGTTCGTCCGCCGGCCCGGGCGACGGGAATACGCTCTGGTCGTTAAAGGTGGCGGCGTCGTTGTCTTCCACGAGCATGGCCAGATCCCGGTTGGATCGACCCGCCCGAGCCGCGTACTCCCACTCGGCCTCGCTCGGCAACCGGTAGGGATGTCCCGTTTCCTTCGCCAACCACTCGGCGTAGGCCGTGGCGTCCTCGCGGGCGATGCAGGCAACCGGGTACGTGTCGGTGGTGGGGTATCCAGGGTTGCGCCACGTCAGGCCGGTGTCGATATCGAACCCGACCGGTCCGCGTCGGCGTCCGGGGTGGCCTGCGTCGCGGGTGTGGAGACATTGCTTCTCCGGTGGTCGCCGCGCCCTGAGGGGTCTCTGTCCGGCGCCCGACCGTTCCGCGAGGGTCAGGTAGCGCGTTTGTTGCACGAACTTCCTGAACTCGGCCACGGTCACCTCGTCTTTCGACATGGCGAACACGTCCTCGATCTGGACGGTGCGGTTGGGCTTCGCCGACTCGGGGGCGCGCTTGCCGAACATGCGGTCGGTGTCGGCACGAAACCAACCCATCTCGAACTCGGCCGGGTAGATCGACACCATGACGGGGCCGGTGCCGCCCGATCGGAGGGGGTCCGTGAACTCGGCGGCAGCCCCTGCGTGGAGGGCGGCCATTGTGATGAGGATGCCCGGGATTCGCATAGTCCGTCCTCTTGGTTAGCTTACGTGATCGACGACGCAGGTGGTGCGAAATCGCCGTCGCATGCCCCGTGAACCGGCGTCGCCCGCGTCGGAAGTGGTGGCTGCCTGGCCAATGGAGGCGCGCTACGGACATGGGTGTTTGAGACCCGTCCTTTCGGCGCATGGTATGTTGACTCGTCCGTCCCAGCACTGACGAGGTCTTGCCGCCATGCCCTTGCGCCCGGTTGCCGCCGAGCATCGACAGACCGGCTACCTGCCGTCGCCGGTTCTCGATCCGCCGGAGGCCCTCGGCCTGCCGCCGCTGACGCGCGACCTCGACACCGCCAAACAGCACCTCTCGGAATACGGCATGTGCTTCGTGCCCGATGTGCTCGACAGATCGGAGATCGAACGCCTCCGCACTGCGTTGGATGCGCAGGCGGCTGCGGAGCGGAACCTCGGCGACCTGGCGCCACCGGGCGCGCTCGGCAACAAGCAGAGCATCTCCAACATGGTCAACAAGGGCCGCGTGTTCCTGGACCTGGTCGAGCGCCACGAGACCGACGAACTGGCGGGGTTCCTGCTCGGTCGCTCGTTCCT
>JAPPKV010000369.1:4200-7119 GCA_028819775.1 Gammaproteobacteria bacterium
CTGCCGTGGATGCGCCAGCAGGAGAACTGGGGCGTGTCGTGCCTGCAGGAAGTGCTCGATGAAGCGAGCCCGAAGCTGCGCGCGCGCCTAGGCTTGCGCATCTATGGCACGTTGGGCGGTGTGAACGGGACGAGGACGGGTGCCGAGTCCGGTGGGTTCGGCAACGCGGACGTGGTGTTTCCGGACTACATCATCGGCGAAGGCGGCAGTCTGCACCCGCTTAGGCGCGTGTCGCGGGACGAGAACGGCTGATCGTCGCCGACCACCGCAATGTCCTTCGCAGGGGCGACGCTTGTCGTCGCCCGCCGCACCTGTATGGCGTCTGAAAATGCCTTTAGGGGGACCCCGTGGAGCACTTGCCGTCCCCAAGTCGCCTACCTATAATCCCGCGACCTGATGCGGGGTGGAGCAGTCTGGTAGCTCGTTGGGCTCATAACCCGAAGGTCGTAGGTTCAAATCCTGCCCCCGCTACCAAGCATGGTGGCGGTGCCGCAAGGGGCGGCACCGTGACATGACCCGGTGCGATTGACCGGGCACTAACGGTATACGCACGCCGCGTCAGCGAGATGGGGCGTGCCTGATCGGTTTTGGATGGGCATTGCTGCCCATTTTTTGTGTGTGGACGAGAGGAACTGCGGAAGGCTTGAGGCCATGACGCGGAAGGAACGGGACTTAGAAGCGCTGTTGACGCCGACGGTGCGAGCACTCGGCTGCGAGATCTGGGGGATCGAATACCGACCCCGGGGCCGCAACTCGACGTTGAAACTCTATATCGATTCGCCGGAGGGAGTCGGCATCGATGATTGCGAACGGGTGAGCCGGCAGGTCAGCGCGCTGCTCGATGTCGAGGATCCCATCGTCCACTCGTACCGCCTGGAAGTGTCCTCGCCTGGCATCGACCGGGTGTTGTTCCGCCGCGAACAGTATCTGGAGAACGTCGGCGAGCGAGTCGACGTGCGCTTGGCGTTTCCCTTCGACGGTCGCCGCCGCCTGGCCGGTCGACTGGCCGGCGTCGATGGCGACGACATCGTGGTCGAGGTGGCGGAGGACGAGGAGGTCGTGCTGCCGTTCCAGCAGATTCAACGCACCCGTCTCGTGTTCGAAGGGCTTTCCCGCTAAGGCGTGCCTGGCGAAGAGAAGCGACTCGGGATTGAGGGAATCGTAATGGCGGAGATGAACAAAGAAGTGCTGATGGTGGTGGAGTCCGTCTCCCACGAGAAGGGCGTCTCGAAGGACGTGATCTTCGAAGCCATCGAACAGGCACTGGCGACGGCGACCCAGAAGAAGTACCGCGAGAACGCAAGGTTTGCCGTGAGCATCGACCGGGAGTCCGGGAGCTACGAGACCTTCCGGACATGGGAGGTGATCGATCCGGAACGGGAACTGGAGGAAGGTGAAGAACCGAACCCGGATGCGGAGTTGACTCCCGAAGAGGCTGCACAGAAGGATCCGGCGCTCGGCATCGGCGACTTCTACCAGATTCCGGTGGAATCGGTTGAGTTCGGTCGTATTGCGGCTCAGACCGCCAAGCAGGTCATCGTGCAGAAGGTGCGGGAAGCCGAGCGCGCCCGGGTCATCGCCATGTACGAGCCGCGCGTTGGCGAACTTGTCAGCGGCTCGGTCAAGAAGACTTCGCGCGACAACGTCATCGTCGATCTCGGCAACAACGCGGAAGCGATTCTCACCCGCGAGAACCTGATCCCCCGGGACAGCTTCCGCATCGGCGACCGGATCCGCGCGTTGCTGGTGGAAGTCCGCCCGGATCAGCGCAGCCCGCAGCTTGTGCTTACCCGAACCACGCCGCGGGTGCTCATCGAGTTGTTCAAGATCGAGGTGCCGGAGATCGCCGAGGACGTCATCGAGATCCGCGCCGCGGCGCGGGATCCCGGCTCCAGAGCCAAGATCGCCGTCAAGACCAACGACGGTCGGATCGATGCCGTGGGCGCCTGCGTCGGCATGCGGGGTTCGCGCGTGCAGGCCGTGTCCGGCGAACTGGCGGGGGAGAAGATCGACGTCGTGCTCTGGGACGAGGATCCGGCGATTCTGGCGGTCAACGCGATGTCGCCGGCGGACGTCAAGTCCATCTTCAAGGACGAGGACACCCACACGATGACCATCGCGGTGGAGGAGGACAATCTCGCCCAGGCCATCGGACGGGGCGGCCAGAATGTCCGACTGGCCACCGAGTTGACCGGTTGGAACTTGAGGGTGATGGACGAGGAGGAAGCCGCCCGCAAGCAGGAGGAGGAGTCGCGCGGCTACGTCGAGTATTTCATGAAGGTCCTCGAAGCCAACGAAGACGTCGCGACCGTGCTGGTCGAGGAAGGCTTCACGGATGTCGAAGAGGTCGCCTACGTTCCCATCGAGGAGTTGACGAACATCGAGGACTTCGACCGCGAACTCGTCGACGACTTGAGAAACCGCGCCCGGGACGCCCTGTTGGAGATGGAGATCTCCGGGGAGGCGCCGGGTACGCCGGCTGCGGATCTGCTGGAGATGGAGGGTATGGACAATCCGCTCGCCTTCAAGCTCGCCGCCGCAGGCGTGGTGACGATGGAGGATCTCGCCGAGTTGTCCATCGCGGATCTCTTAGAGATCAACGACGAGGTCGACGAAGAACGGGCCGCCGAACTGATCATGACCGCCCGCGCTCCCTGGTTCGAGGACTCGGAAACCGAGGAAGCCTCCGTCGGAGACGCGCATGGTTGACGTCACGGTAGGACAACTCGCGTCGACGTTGAAGCGGCCTTCCGACGACCTGCTGAAGCTCATGCAGCAGGCGGGGCTCCCGCACGAGCGGGACGACGAAATCGTCTCGGACGAACAGAAGACGCAGCTCCTGAGTTTCGTTCGCCGTCGGCAGACGGACCGGGCGGAGCAGCAGAAGCAGATCACCGTACGCCGCCGCAACGTCAGCAC
>JAPPKV010000516.1 GCA_028819775.1 Gammaproteobacteria bacterium
GCTGCTACGACCTCGGCTGTTCGCTGGGCGCGTCGACGCTTGCCGTGCTGCGTGCCATGGGAGGAACCCCGTGCCGCATACTCGCCGTCGACAGTTCTGCCGCGATGCTTGCTGAGGCGCGCAGTGTTCCGGCGTTCGACGACCGCGTCGAGTGGATGGAAGCCGATGTCCGCGACGTCGAGATCGACCGCGCACAGGTGGTGATCCTCAACTACGTCCTGCAGTTCCTCCCTCCCGAGGACCGGCTGCCGCTGTTGCGGCGTATCCGAGCCGGCCTGACGGGCGGCGGCGTCCTGATCGTTTCCGAGAAGCTTGCCGCGGGCGGCTACTTCGACGGACTCCACGTGGATTTCAAGCGGGCCAACGGCTACAGCGAACTGGAGGTCAGCCAGAAGCGCGCCGCTCTCGAAAACGTCATGCGGATCGATACCGAAGATACGCACCTCGCCGGGTTCCGGGATGCGGGCTACGGCGCGGCCCGGGTCTGGTTCCGATGCCTGAACTGGGCGTCGTTCGTTGCCTGGCCGGACGGCGATCCCGATAGCGCCCCATAGCCGACCTGTGGTAGGCGCGGTCGAGTCCTTGTTCTCGGCTTGGCGCGGTGCGTCGGCGGATTGGGCCATCGACATCGTGAAACGGGCATCGCATGGCGATCTGCCGCGATGGCTGGCCGCCTTGGAGCGCCTGCCGGATATCCGGCCCGACGAGGTCTCGCTGGGCCGCATTGTGGCCGCCGCTGCGGCCGGCGCGGCGAACGAGAGCCGGCAACGCCTGGACGCGTCGCTCAAGGAACTGATCCCGTGGCGCAAGGGGCCCTTCCACCTGTTCGGCATCGATATCGACAGCGAGTGGCGATCGGATCTCAAGTGGGCGCGCATCCAGGGGCACGTCGATCTGGTCGGTTGTCGCGTCTTGGATGTCGGTTCCGGCAACGGCTACACCGGTTGGCGAATCCTCCAGGCGGGCGCGAGGTCCGTGGTCGGCATCGATCCGTCGTTGCTCTACACACTTCAGCACGCTGCTGTCGCCTACTACGTGGATCGGGGCGGGGGGAGGAACATCGTCCTGCCGGTGGGGTTGGAGGAGTTCCCTCGGACGGAGCCCTTCGACGCTATCTTCTCCATGGGCGTCGTCTACCATCGCCGCGATCCCGCCGCCCATGTGCAGGCACTTGCCAGGCACGCCCACGACGGCACGGTCTTGGTTGTCGAGTGCCTGGTGGTGGACCAAGGACCCTTGAAGCCGCGTGACCGCTACGCACGGATGCGCAACGTCTGGATGGTGCCGGACGTGGCCATGCTACGCGGTTGGCTCGCTGACGCAGGGTTCGGTGACGCGTGGGTGGTCGACGTCTCGACGACCACGATCGACGAGCAGCGGACGACGGCATGGATGCCCTACGAGTCGCTTGCTTCGGCGCTCGACGCGAAGGATCCGGGCGTGACCGTCGAAGGGTATCCGGCACCGAAACGCGCCGTTATGATCGCGAGACGGAGTTTGAGCGAGCGCCCATGAACGATTTCCTCGCGCCCTGGAAGTTCCGTTTCCGCGGCAAGGCGGGCCGCATCCTTTCCGTGGTCGATTGCTTCCGCAAGGAACCGAACAAGGGACTTGCGGTGGTGCAGGTAGCACGCAGCAGCGGTCTGGCCATCCACGATGCGGCAACGGTATTGGAGGGAACGCCGGAACTGTTCATCAAGTTGCCCGGCCGGGGCGATGGCATCACGAGGTATCGGTTGGCGTCGTCGGTGGCGGCCCGCAGCGACGAGGCCATCGCCGAGTTGGTGCGAGGGCACGCCCGCCGCGAGTCGTGGATCTTCTACGCGCTGATGCTCATCGTGGTGCTGGCTCTCGTCGTGCTCGCGCTGATAGTCATGCCGACGCTCTTTTAGGGGGCGTCGCATGCCCGACGCTCTTCCGCCGGATACCGAGGCTCTCCGCGACCGCGTCGAACGTCTGGCCCAGGAGATACTGGTGCCGTTGCGCGACGACGCGAATCTGGACGCCAACGAACGTGCCGACCGGATACGGACCGCCTCGAAGGAAGCGGGTGTGTACGCGATGGCGCAACCCGCCGAGTTCGGTGGTGGCGCGACGCTCTTGGCGTTGACCGTCGTGCGTGACACCTTGGGTGCCCACAACGTTTGCCATCTGCCCGGCATCTTCGGCCCCGGTCCCGGTGTTCTGGGCGGTGTCGGGGAACCCTTGCGCAGCCAATACCTGGTGCCGCTCCTTGCCGGCGAGAAACGCGCCGCGTTCGGATTCACCGAGCCGGACGACGCCGAACGCGCGACCTGGGGCGTGCTCGAGGGCGATACGCTGACGGTAAACGGCCAGAAGTCGTACGTGACCGGCGGGGCAAGCGCCGATTTCATCAATGTGCTTGTCGAGATCGAAGGGCATGGGCCGGCGATGGTCGTTGTCGATCGGGATGCCCCCGGCGTCCACGTCCGGCGCACGTTCGGCTCGGTCGATGGCAGCCACCATGCCTACATGGAGTTCCGCGATGTCCGTCTGCCCGCGACGCATATCGTCGGCGAACCGGGTCGGGGTCTGCCTCGCGCGATGCGCCAGATCGGCGACACGCGCCTGGCATTGGCGGCCGAAAGCGTCGGACTGTGTCGATGGGTCATCGACTTCGTCACCGAACACATCTCAAGTCCACACCGAAGCGGCGCGCCTCTGGGGACCCGGGAAGGCGTTCGCCTGCGCTATGCCGACATGCGCATCCGCGCCTACGCGGCGCGCAGCATGGTGTATCGTACGGCGCGCCTCGGTGATGCGGGGGAGAACATCATCAACGAAGGCATTGCGTCGAAGGTCTTTGCCACCGAGGCCGTGGGCGAGATCGTCGACACCGGTATCCAGCTCCTCGGCGGTGGCGCCTTGCGGAGCGGACATCCCTTGGAAGCGCTATACCGGCGTGTGCGGGCGTTGCGTTTGGCGGAGGGAGCGAGCGACGTGCTCCGGCTGAATTTGGCACGCGGACGCCTGGACCTGGCCAAGGGGAGGATTTGATGCGGAGCCGGTTGAATGTGGCGAAGGGCCGGCGACGGGGTGTCAGTACGTCATGTGGCCTCGCCGCCGTTGGCCTATTCCCACTGGCTGGAGTGGCCGCGGCGTCCGACGCCGACCGTCCGCGCACCGTGCGCGACACCGCTCGCGAACCCGAGGAGGTCATCGTAACGGCGGCACCGCCACGCGAGGGTGCGTTTCCCACGGCCGAGTTCATGCAGCAGGTCTACAGCGCCCGTGGCATTGGCTCGTGCCTGTATGCCAAGGGCAGGTACGACGAGGCGTTCCCGTACCTGCACGCGGCGGCGCGGAAGGGCTTCAAGGTGGCTCAAGCGCGGCTGGGGTATCTCTACCAGGAGGGGCTCGGCGTGGAGCGGGATACCTACCTGGCCATGGCCTGGTACGGCGTGGCCGCGAGCGGCACGACACTGCCGGTGATAAGGAACTACTTCAAGACCGCCTGGCAAAGCGTCCCGGCGGCGCACCGTCCGAGCATCGCTGCCGTCGTCGACGAGTATCGCGACAAGTACGCCGCGCGACACCACCGGGTCAACTGTGACCTCAACGCCCGCGCCGGGACGTTTCTCAAGACGCTTACCTGCCGGTTCCAGGACGAGGCGTTCCATGTCGACCACGGTCGCTTGACGCATACGCTTGCGCGGGAGAACTCCCTGTATGGCGGACCCGCGCCTCGGCATGTGAACAACCCCGTGGAAGAGGAGGGCATCAAAGACAACCCTCACCCGACATCGATTCCCCTGCGTGCCGAAGGCTCGGGCTGCTAGCTGACGCGACGGCTTCTTTGGGACGCCCGCGCCAACGCTCAAATTGGGCTAAGATGGCACCTTGGCGTTACCGAAAGTAGCACTTGCACGTTGAAAGACGGCACGGCGAACCCCTAACTGTCCATGCTCTGGCTGAAAATCTCCCTGCCGATCCTCCTGATCGCCGGCGCTGTGCTGGCGGCGGTGGCGTTGTTCGCCGCTCGTACTCCCGCCACTCAGAATCCAGCCCCGCCACCGACCCTCTTGGTCGACGTGGCCGTGGCGAAGCGCGAGCCCGTGACCTTCTCGGTGCGCTCCCAGGGCGTGGTGGCGCCGCGGACGCGGACAACGATGGTGTCCGAGGTTTCCGGCACCATCGTCGAGGTCTCGCCGGCATTCGTCGCGGGCGGTTTCTTCGCCAAGGGCGACGTCCTGGTCCGAATCGATCCGCGCAACTACGAGACCGCGATGAAGCGCGCCACTGCGGCCGTGGCCCAGGCCAAGACCAAGGTGGCTACCGAGAACGCGCTCGCGGGTTACGCCTATGAGGACTGGGAACGGCTTAGAAGTTTGGAGGCGGCGGACCGGCCGGCTTCGGATCTAACGCTTAGAAAGCCGCAGCTCGCCGAGGCGGTGGCGGGACTCGAGTCCGCCGAAGCGGATCTCGAGAAGGCGACGGAAGACTTGAGCCGAACGGTGATCCGAGCACCCTACGACGGCATGGTCCGCGAGAAGCGCGCCGACATCGGCCAGTTCGTCAACACCGGGACGCCGGTTGCGGAGACGTTCGCAACCGACTACGCGGAGGTCCGGTTGCCGATTCCGCAGACCGACCTACAGTACCTGGAACTGGAGAGGTTGAACGCCGACGGATCGTTGCAGGCGACGCTCAGGGCGGACATCGGGGGCGTCATCCACAACTGGTCGGCCGAGGTCGTGCGCACCGAAGGCGTTTTCGACCCCGATACGCGTGTGCTGCATCTGGTTGCCCAGGTCCAGGATCCCTACGCCTCCGAGGGCGAGCCGTTGCGCATTGGGACTTTCGTCAGTGCCGCCATCGAAGGCATGGATGCGGGCGATGTGTTTGTCATCCCCCGCCACTCGCTGGAGCGAGGCAGGACGCTGTGGATGGTCAGTTCGGAAACGCGTCGGTTGGCTGCGGAGCCGATCCTGACGATCCAACCCCGGGATCTGGAGGTCGTGCGGACCGATGAAGGCTTCGCCTACGTCGCGGCGGGACTGCGCGATGGCGAACGCTACACCGTGACGCCTCCCGAAAACTCGCTGCCGGGGATGAGGGTCCGCATCAACAGTGAGTGACGCCGCCGCAGCACCCCGTGGGTCAGGAGCAGACGACGTTCATGGCCTGATCGGCTGGTTCGCCAAGAACCACGTTGCCGCCAACCTGCTGATGATCGGCATCATCGGGCTCGGCGTGTATTCGCTGGTCGGCGAGATCAAGAAGGAGTCGTTCCCCGAGTTCATCCGCAACCAGATCCAGGTCCAGGTGCCTTTTCGTGGCGCAACCCCGGAGGAAGTCGAGCAAGGGGTCATCCTGCGCGTCGAGGAAGCCATCAAGTCCATCGAGGGCGTGGTCGAGTACCGCTCCTTCGCCGGTGAAGGCGGGGGCACCGTCTACATCGACCTCACTACCCGCGCCGATGTCTCGGCGAAGATGGACGAGGTGAAACTCGCCGTCGATGGAATCTCCACGTTCCCGGAGGAGACCGAACGCCCGATCATCTCGGAGTCGCGATTCCGCAACCCGGTAATAGACATTCAGCTCGTCGGCGAGCTTGAAGAGGCGACGATGAAGGAACTCGCCGACCGGTTGCGGGAGGAGATCGTGGCCTTGCCGGGGGTCTCGTTCGCCCAGGTGTTCGGTGCACGACCTTTCGAGATCTCCATCGAGATTTCGGAGGATACCCTGCGCCAATACGGTTTGACCCTCGACCGAGTCGCGCAGGTGATCCGGCAATGGTCCATCGACTTGCCCGGCGGTTCGATTCGTTCCGAGGCCGGTGCCATCCGCCTGCGTGCCACGGGACAGGCCTACACCCGGCCAGGAATACGAGGAGATCGTCCTCCTCACGCGGCCCGACGGAACGCGCATCCGACTCGGCGACGTGGCCACGATCCGCGACCAGTTCGCCGAGGTGCAGAGCTATTCCTTCTTCAACGGCAAACGTTCGTTCGGCATCAACGTGCTGGCCAGCGAGGAGGAGAACCCCATCGACGTGAGCGCGGCGGTTAAGGCGTTCGTCGAGGAGCGCAATAAGACCCTGCCGCCCGAGGCGCAGATGACCGCTTGGGGCGACAGCTCCTTCTACCTCAAGGGCCGCATCGACATGATGCTGAAGAACATGGCGCTTTTAGCGATCCTCGTGTTCATCATCCTCGGCGTATTCCTGCATCTGAAAGTGGCGGCCTGGGTGATCATTGGACTGCCGGTGGCGTTCCTCGGCGCGTTCATGATGATGCCGGTGCCCTTCGTCGACGTGACGCTCAACGTCATGAGCCTGTTCGCGTTCATCTTGGTGCTCGGTGTGGTGGTGGATGATGCGATCATCATCGCGGAGAGCGCGTACACCGAAACCGAACAACATGGCTATACGCTCGCCAACATCGTCCGAGGCGCCCAGCGCGTGGCGGTACCTGCAACATTCGGCGTACTGACCACCATCATGGCGTTCACGCCGATGCTCCTGCAGGCGGGGGCCACGTCGTCGGTGGCGCGCGCCATCGCCTGGATCGTCATCCTTTGTCTCGCCTTTTCTCTGATCGAGAGCAAGCTCATCCTGCCGTCCCACCTCGCCATCATGCGCTCCTCCCACGGATCCCGGCGCGGCGTTTCCGACTGGGTGGACGTGAAGCTCAAGCGCTTCATCGAGAAGGTCTACAAGCCGTTCCTGGCCCGCGCGATCGAGTTCCGCTGGACGACGCTGGCGGCGTTCATCGCCGTGGCGATCCTGATGGTCGGGCTAGTCCTGGGTGGTTTCATCCGGGTCGCGTTTTTCCCGGAATTCGGGGGCGACTTCATCATGGCGCAGGTGGAGATCCAGGAGGGGGCACCCGATGAACTGATCGTCGACATCGTTGGCGAGATGACGGCCTCCCTGCACGAGGTCGATGACGAACTCAAGGCGGAATACGGCTTCGAGGACGACATCGTGAGGAATGTCTTCGCCTACGTTCAGAACGGTCGCAGCGGTCGTTTCCAGGTCGAGCTGTCGAAGGTCGAGACCCGAGCGGTGGAAGTCGACATGAAGGAGATCGAAGCGCGCTGGCGGGGGAAGATCGGCCA
>JAPPKV010000259.1 GCA_028819775.1 Gammaproteobacteria bacterium
CATGGGCGAAGCGATTGCCTTCGACGACGGCATTGAGTATCCGACCTCGGACGGCCGGCCGGTGGCGGAGACACCCTTGCACTACAGGCGCCTGGCGGATGCCGCCCATGCGCTGATGGCGCTCTTCGATCCGCAACCGGGCGTGTACGTGGGCGTGAACATGCTGGTTTACGATGAGCCGGGAAACCCGAGAAGGCACCTGTCGCCGGATATCTTCATCGCTTTCGGCGTCGAAGACCGCTATCGGGACATCTTCAAACTGTGGGAGGAGGAGTCGCCCTCCTTCGTGTTGGAGATGACGTCGAAGACCACCCATCAGGAGGATGACCGCAAGAAGGTGCGCTACGCGCACTGGGGTGTGTCGGAGTACTTCCTCTACGATCCCCGCGCGGAATACGTGAAGCCGCCGCTCAAGGGTTTCTCGTTGGTAGGTACGGTCTACCGTCCCATGTCGACGCGGACGCTCCCGAACGCCGAGACCGGCTTGTGGAGCGAGACCCTCGGGCTTTACCTATGGCTTAAGGGTCCCGAACTGCGCTTCTACAACCCGGAAACCGGTCGCGACCTGCGCACCCCCGGCGAGGAGGCCGCACGGGCCGATGCGGAGGCCGCTCGTCGCCGACGGCTCGAAGCGGAGATCGCCGAACTGAAGAAACGCCAACGCAGCGGGTGATCCACGCCACAGCGTTTTCGGGGCTCTTCGACAAGGGAAATCTCCAAGCGATTCACGGCGGAGGTCCGATCCCGCGTCGCCTCAAGGCCCCCTTACGGTTGCGATCCCTCTCCGCTTACCGGCTCCCCTGCGGCCCGGGCCCGTTCGAGTCGGCTCGCTTCTGCGGGGATCAACTCACCACGCAGAAGCAGGAGCAGGATCCCCGGTATCGCCAGGAACGATAGCGATAGCAACAGGCTCCATCGCAGCGCTTCGCCGGGCACCATCCCCGTGCCGGTCAACACATCGCTCACTTCGCCCACCGTGTACGGACCGACCGCCAGGCCGACCGTCGCCATCAACACGTAGAACGCCGACGCGATGGCGCGCATTCTCGGCATGACGAGGTCGTTCACCGTGCTGGCCGCGGCGCCGATCCAGCAGGAGGCGAATACGCTGACGATGAAGTTGAAGACGTAGGCCGTGATCAGGTGGTCGGTCAGGAGGAGGACCAGCGCCGTCGGCACGATGCCGACGACCGAGAAGAGGCCGACGTAGACCCGGGCGTTGCCGGTCCGGGGTTTCAGCCGGTCGGCGATGATGCCGCCCAGCGTGGTTCCGAGCCAGCCGCCGAGCGCAAAGGACAGGCCCAACACGAGCCCCGCCTCCATCGGGCTGATGCCGTAGACGCGGATGAAGAACGGTGGCGCCCAGCCGCCGAATGCGTAGGCGACCAAGGCGATGGTCGGGAATCCCACGGCCGCGTAGACGAACGCCCGGCAGGAGAACATCATCGCGAACGTCGCCGGGTCGCGGAGGCCCAACGCCTGGATCCACGAGAACGCCGCGTAGGTGCCGATTCCTAGCGCGATCCACTGCTCGGGATCCGAAGTGAGTTCGATCAGCCCCCAGGCAACGAGTGCGATCACCACCGCCCCGAGCAGGTTGCGTGCAATCACCCGCGAGTCGGCTTTCTCGCGAGCCAAGGTCCAGACCGTGAATGGCGGCAGCACGGCCATCAACTCCAGGAACGTCGTCCGAAAGGGATGCGGATGCGCGGGGGTTACCAATCCTTCGCTCAAGCCCCGAACGGGCTCTCGCAACGTCGCCACCCAGATCGCCATCGCGAGGCCCGGCAGCCCGACGGCGATATAGGCGGCCTGCCAGCCCTTCAGGCCGAACGGCGCGAGCGACGCATCCGGATAGGCGTTCTCCCAGGCACCCACGATCCAGCCTCCAAGGAAGATGCCGATGCCCGCGCCGATGTAGATGCCGCTCGAATAGATCGCGAGCACGGTGGCGCGCATGGCCGGCCGAAAGTAGTCGGACAGCATCGAGAACGCGGCCGGTGTCGCGCTGGCCTCGCCGATACCGACACCCACCCGGTAGGCCGCCAGCGACGCGAAGCTGCGCGCAGTGCCCGAGAGCGCCGTCATCAGGCTCCAGAACCCGATGCCGATGGCGATGAGATTCTTGCGCGTCCACGTGTCCGCCAGCCTGCCGAGGGGGATGCCGAAGATCGCGTAGAAAACCGCGAACGCCGTCCCGTAGAGAAAGCCGATCTGGGCGTCGGATATGCCGAGATCTGCTTTGATCTCCTCGGCGAGGATCGTGACGATCTGGCGGTCGATGAAATTGAAGACGTAGACGATGACCAGCACGACCGTGACGTACCCGGCGTAGCGGCCCCCGATCTTTGGTGCGTTCTTTTCTTCAGGATCGGACATCATCGAACCCTCGACCTTCCCGACGCCAGCCTAGCAGGGAACGAGTCGTAGGGGACGGGCCTGGCCCTGGGCCTGACCCGTCCCGCAGCCAAGCACACCGCCCGGCAACCCATACCGCGATGCGGGCGACCGCGCGCCCTTCGGGCGCGTTAGGGCCGCCCCTACGAGCCTCGCACACATGATTTTGCGAATCACACCCTAAACCGGTGCGGACCGAAGTCGGCCTCGTAGTACGGTGCGACGTTGGTACCGGGCGGAATCAGACGGTCGATCGCCTGACGGTCGTCATCGGTGAGTACCACCTCCGCCGCCGCCAGGTTGTCCTCGAGTTGCTCCATCGTGCGCGGTCCAACGATCGGGCTGGTCACTCCGGGTTGCGCCATCACCCACGCGAGAGCGATCTGCGACACGGTGGCGTCGTGGGCGCGGGCCAGGGGTTCGAGCCCGTCGACGATGTCGAAGACCCGCTCGTTGAAGCGGCGCGACTGGACCCTGTTGGGCGTCGCGAAACGCGTTCCTTCCGGCGGTTCCTCGCCGCGCCGGTACTTGCCGGTGAGCAATCCCCCGGCGAGCGGGCTCCACGGGATCGTCGCGACGCCGTAGGTTCTCGCCATCGGCATGAGCTCCCGTTCGACGCGACGGTCGAGCAGGTTGTAGGGCTGCTGCTCGCAGACGAACCGGTTGAGACCGTACTTCTCCGACGCCCACAACGACTCGACGAACTGCCACGCCGCGAACGTCGAGGTGCCGAGGTAGCGCACCTTGCCCTGATGGACAAGATCGTCCAACGCCCGCAGCGTTTCGTCGATGGCGGTATCCGATCGCGGCCGGTGGATCTGGTAGAGATCGATGTAGTCGGTATCCAGCCGTTTGAGGCTCGCCTCGCAGGCCGCTACGATGTGCCGTCTGCTGGCGCCTCGGTCGTTGGGATCGTCCGACATGCCGCCGTGGAACTTCGTCGCGAGCACGATGGCCTCGCGCTTGCCGTTGCGTTTCAGCGCCTCGCCGGTGACTTCCTCGCTCCGTCCGCGCCCGTAGACGTTGGCGGAATCGAAGAAGTTGATGCCGGCGTCGATGGCCCGGTCGACGATGGCGTAGGACTCTTCCCGCGTGGTTCGGGTGCCGAACAGCATAGTTCCCAGACACAGATTGCTGACCTGCACGCCGGTTCGACCGAACAATCGCAGCTCGATTGCCATGGCTTCCCTCCTCATTGCGACCCGGACCATTCTAAGGGTGGAAACGTTGGTCTTGTCGCATCAGGTGGACATTGGCGTTGATCGGCTCGTACCCGAAGACCACACCCGGCGTGCGCATGACGCGGCAGTGCGAATACATCCGCCGCCGTTTCCAGCCGCTGGAACCGTTCCGGGAGACGGTGACCCAGGAAGCGCTGGACCGGAATCCGGTTCGGTTCGCGGGCCTGATGGATGTCTACGGCCCGTTCCCGTTCGGCAAGAACGACCGGCGGTCGCCCTTGCCGTCCGGCGAGACCATTGTTGGAACACGGGCGAGGGCGCGCCCTATCGGGCACGTTAGCCTCGTCCGTACGGCAGCTTCAATGCGTTTTTTGGACTGGCCGAATCCATGGGGCGAATAGCAGCGGCGTTCGACCTCGCCGATTCACCAACTGCCACGGCGGTGATACGTGCCACATACTCGTCCGGCAATCCATGTTCGGTTGCGCCGTGCAGCACGTGCGCCTTGTACCAATCTAGGGGGCGCAACGCGGCATCGATCATGTCGGGCCGCGCTTTGTAGGTGATAGCTTCGCGAACGACGGTACCCGTCTCAACCCGCACCGTATGTTGGTCGTAGCCGACGCCTAGACCTTCAACCGCGTCGAGGCCAGCTTTTTCGGTGCTGTTGATCCCGTAGAGCACGCCCCAGACCGCTGTGCCAGGTGCGTCCGAGGGCTCGATGTCGCACTTGCCCGAACCGTCTCGGCCGAGCTTGTGCCAGCGCAGCGTGTACCCGGGCAGTCGGGCCCTGCCCAGCGAGATTGCCGAAGGAGTCCGAGCGCGCAGTCGTTCGCTGGACATGTTCGAACCGTAGGCGAAGTAGAGGTACGTGTCCTTGGTCGCGGTCGGTTTGTCTTGTTCGCCCACGGGCCTAGCTGAAGACGTGGTGACGGAGAAACACGTCCGCGTCTTCGGCGGCGAAGAACACCAGTCGGACCTGCTCGATTCGCCGACTCTCGTCGAGGTGCTTCTGGATTGCCCGGGACGCCACGACGGCCGCCTCTTGGCGTGGATAGCCGAAGACGCCGGTGGAGATGGCCGGAAAGGCGATCGTCGCAAGCGCGTGATCCACCGCGAGAGCGAGGCAGCTTCGGTAACACTTGGCGAGGTTCGCTTCCGCGTCGACCGTGCCGTAGACCGGACCCACCGTATGGATGACCTGGCGGGCCGTCATCCGGCCGCCGGTTGTTATGGCGGCTTCACCGACGGGCAGCCCTTTCGGGTAGCGGGAGGACCTGATGGCTTTGCATTCTTCGAGGATCGCCGGGCCGCCCGCCCGATGGATGGCGCCGTCTACACCGCCGCCCCCCATCAGGGATCCGTTGGCGGCGTTGACGAGGGCGTCGACGTCCTCGCGGGTGATGTCGCCGACCTTGACTGTCACCCGGCCGCCGATGAAGTCCGGAAAGGCCGACACGAGCCTTGCTGGCCGCCTACACGACCAGCGTAGTGAAGCGACCGGGTTCCTTCACGTAGTCGGGATCCGTTTCCCAGATCGGAGCGCCCATGTTTTGGCGCGCATCCACGAGCGCGCCGTCGAAACCCATGATCGAGTCGGCCAACGCGACGATGCGTCGGTTCGGCCACGCGTACGGCGAAGCTTCGCGCAGCGCCTTCACGGAATTGACCGGATTGCCGGACTGCAGCACGTGCGCGATCAGGGCCACGGCGGAGGATCGGCTGACCCCGGCATGGCAATGGGTAAGGAGCGGCGCTTCGCCGTCCCAGGTCCGGAGGAACGTGATCAACTCTTCAACGTGATCGGCCTGCGGCAGTATTTCGCCGGGTCGGGGCTCGACGATGTCGTCGACCGGGCAGCGGTAGTGCCGTTCAGGCTTGACTTCCGGTGGCGTCGGGGGTTGAGCATCGGGCTGGATGATCGACACGAGGTCGCGCACGGCGAACCGGCGGACAAGCCGGCGCATGTCGGCGAGGCTGGAAACGTAGATGGTCACGGGGTACTCCGTAGGGTGCAACCGCAGAGCATAGCAAGGCGCAATGCCACCTTTTCCCACCCTTGTTGCGGAAACACTCGTCACTACGGCGGCGTAGAATAGCCGCAGCCACCTAGCAGACGGTCACGTGCTGCACCGACATCTTAACCATCAGGGATACACGCCCGCAGCCATCGACGACATCATCTCGCGTGGCCGATGGGACGACTGGGCAGACCTCCGGCGAGCGACGCTCGACGATCCTGCGCTGCTCGACAAGATCGAGCGCGTCTGCACACCGCGTATCGTCGACCCCTACGCGCAACGCCATCACTTCTGGATGAATCATGTCCACTACCGGCGAGCCGTTCCCTGATTGGGAAACCGTGCTGTCGGCAGCCGCCCGGCTGCAGCAGATCCTGCCGGATGCGGTCCTCGTCGGCGGCACAGCGGCTGCCATCCATGCCGAACACCGGCAGTCGCACGATGCCGATCACGTCTTGACCGATCTTCGAAACCGATTTTCGGGGGTGCTTGCGCAACTAGAGTCTGTTGCCGGCTGGTGCACGGCTCGGGTGCGCAGACCGGTGTTGATACTCGGACGCCTCGACGGCATCGAAACTGGTGTGCGGCAACTCATCCGCGACGAGCCCTTGGAGACCACGACGCTGGATGTGCGGGGCGTCCCGCTGACCGTGCCAACCGAGGCGGAGATCCTTCGCATCAAAGGCGTGCTCATTCTCCGGCGCAATGCCACCCGCGACTACCTGGACTTCGCGGCACTTGCCGACCGGCTCGGAGATGACGCGACCGGTCGAGCGTTGCTCCCGTTCGACCGGCTCTATCGTCAGGACAACGGCGAATCGCCGCTTCAGCAGCTGCAGGCACAACTGGCGAATTCGGTTCCCTACGACCTGGACGAATCCGCCTTGGCCGAATACCGGCATCTGGATCCGAAGTGGCATGACTGGAACGCCGTGAAGTCGACCTGCGCCCGCATCGCCAATGCGACGTTCGAACATGTTTGCGACGCCTCCGCGCCCGAGGGTTCGGCTTAGCTCTTTGGCGTTGGCTGCCCAACCGTGTTCCAGCGTGCCGCGCGCAGGTCGCCCCGGTACCCCCTGCGGAAATGCCAGCGAGGCGCGTTTGCTTCGCAAACTCGGTCACGATACGTTAGGCGGCTTGATTCGAACAGGAGTGGGGAAACACATGGCCACAGTCAACGGCGCGCAGTTGATGGCGCGCAGTCTCAAGCAACAGGGGGTCGACTACATCTTCGGCATCGTCGGCTTCCCGGTGCAGGGCTTCGCGGCGGAAGCGCAACGGGCGGGGATCACGTACGTCGGCATGCGCAACGAGCAGGCGGCGAGCTATGCCGCGCACGCGGCGGGCTACCTGACCGGCCGGCCGCAAGGCTGCCTGACCGTGTCCGGCCCAGGCGTCATCCACGCCTTCGCGGGTCTCGCCAACGCCAAGCAGAACTGCTGGCCGATGATCCTGATCGGCGGCGCGT
>JAPPKV010000282.1 GCA_028819775.1 Gammaproteobacteria bacterium
AAACCCCCCCCCTGCCCCCGGCGCCCCGCCTGTTGCCCGCGCGGGCGTCCCCGGCGGCCCCCCCCCCGCCCCGGCCGCCCCCCCCCCCCCCCCACGGCGCAACCTCGCCTGCCGTCACGGCCGCCAGCCCCGGAGGTCGCCTCCTCCAGCCCTGTCAACGCGGGGAGTATCCCGTCCACCAGCGGCGCCAATGCGGGGAGTTCCCGCCCACCGGCTCCCCGAATGCGGATAGCTGACGCCCACCGGCTCCCCGAATGCGGATAGCTCGCGCTCACCGGCTCCTCGAATGCGGGTAGCTGACGCCCACCGAAGCTTCCGTCCGCCGGCCCCGATATCGACCGGAGCTCCGCGTTATCGACCTAAGCCTCCAGCCCGCCGACCTCGGATATCGACCGGAGCTCCGCGTTATCGACCGGAGCTTCCGTCCGCCGGCCCCGGATATCGACCGGAGCTTCCAGCCCCCGTCCTCGGATACCGACTGGAGCTCGGCGTTATCGACCGGAGCTTCCACCCGCCGGCCTCCGTTATCGACCGGAGTTCCGCGTTATCGACCGGAGCTTCCACCCCGCCGGCCCCCGTTATCGACCGGAGCCGCCGTCGCCGACTGTCAATGGGCGTCGAAAATGTCCCATGGCAAGAGACACGAACTTCTAACGCAAGTTGGGAGACACCAACTTTTACGCACTGGTGTTCCTTGATACGACGGCTGCCTCCGGTCGGGGAGCCGCGATATCGACCGGAGCTCCCGCCACCGATCGGCGATCCGAAAAGCCCCAATTTGCAACCGGGGGTGCGCAAAGGTAGATGTCTCCCAACTGCGCACTTGTGGTGTCTCTTGACTCCCTCCGGCATCGCGGCCCGCGAGGACCGCGGGCAGTAGCGGGAAATCAGAGTCTTCGGACCAGTTTCAAGATTATAAAAACTTAGGCAAATAAGAGGGCATTCCCTCTAAATTCTCTCAAGTTGGCTTAAAACGCCACCGGAGCGGAAACCCCCAAACCCTGTTTCTCAACATTACAAAAAGTTGAGCATCTAAAGATCCTAGAAACTCGAAATCGTTCAAGTTCAATAAGCTAATCATGTCGCGATTCCCCCGCTGGAACGAAATCCCGGAAGCCCTCGATCCGGCCGATTTCTGGCAACTGTTCGGCGATCAGGAACACGAACAACTCGACTTCAAGAAGGGCGTCTCCGCTGACGTGGCGAACACCATCGCGGCAATGGCAATGACGCACGGAGGTTTCCTGATCCACGGAGTAGCGGACGACCGAACCATCGTCGGCTGTCCCCTGTCGCAGAACACGCGCGAGCAGATCACCCGGCGCGCGGCCGAATGCGATGTCGACGTCCAAATCAGGAGCCTGCGCGTGGGAGACCAGGAACTCACGATCACCGCCGTGCCGCGAATACCCGACCGCATCGTGACCACCCCTCAGGGTCGCCTGCTCCGCCGCCATGGGAGTCAGTCCGTCCCGCTTCGTGGCGAAGCGATGGCCCGGTTCGTCACGGCTCGCGGGAGCCGTGCCGGGGAAGACGAAGCGGTAAGTACCGCGGAAGCCAACCACTTCGACCTCAAATCGGTGAACGCGGCCCTCGACGCCGACGGGCGTCCTAGGAGTTCGCCCGATGAGTACGAGTTCCACGCGAGGTCGATCGAGGAGTGCCTCAGGGGAATGAACCACTCCTAGAAGTTCGAGTAGCGCCGGCCGACACGCTAACGAAAGAACAGCGTGAAGCGATAGTCGAGACGAGGATCCCGGGAATCCTCTAGTCGATTCGCTAGCGCGCACTCACAGCAGTCCACGTCGGCCCATAGGCAACGACCAAACGCAAGTCCTACGTCGGGCGGCTTTCTCCACGACGGTGGTGCCAGTCTACAGATCGGGGTTCCCGCGGGTCACGACGTCTAGTCAGATGGTGCGCGACCTCACTTCTCCTGTCCATCCTCCCGCACTGTCGGGTACTCGATCCCCAACTGCTCCAGGTAGCTGTCGTAGCGCTCCGGGTCGTAGTAGAACGGCCGCATCGCCTCCCGGAAGGAATCCATCCGCTCCTTGTTGAGGTGGATCGCCGGCGGGTCGTTTGGCCCGATCAGCGGGCTGTACTGGTGCTCGGCGGTCTGCTCGGCGAAGTAGTCCTTCGCCGCCTGGACCAGTGACGGGTCGAGGAACAGGTCCATCAGCGTCATCGCGATCACCCGCGCCCCCGCGGTCACCCCCTTGTGTGCGATCGGGGTCGCCATCGCGACCCCGTTCGCCCAGTGGTGGCCGGGGCCGCCCGGGATGTTCGCCGGGTAGCGCAGCGTGACGGTAGGGACCTTCCAGGAGATGTCCCCGATGTCGTCGGAGAAGCCGCCGAGCCGGGGCTCGGGCGCCGGGCCGCCCATCTGGCCGAGTTCCATGGCGAGCCCGCGCTCCTCGACACCGAGTTCCCGCTGGAGACCCCGGGCGAGCGTCTGGTCCGCCTCGCTCCACTCGGGAAGACCCACGCGCTCGATATTGGCCCAGAGCGCCTCCGCGACGGGCTTGTTGAAGTGCCGCGGATACGCATGGCCCAGGATGCGCCACGACGCTTTGGTCGAGGTCATCGCGGCCGCCGCCTCGGCCATCGTGTTGCCGAGTTCGTAGAGTTCCTTCATGTGGGGCTGGTCGAGCTCGCGGAAGTAGTACCAAACCGATGCGAGCTGGGGCACCACGTTCGGCTGGTCGCCCCCGTTGGAGATCACGTAGTGGGACCGGTGCGGCAGGCGCAGGTGCTCGCGCTTGACGTTCCACGCCATGTTCATGATCTCGACCGCGTCGAGCGCGCTGCGTCCCCGCCACGGCGCGCCCGCGGAGTGCGCCGATTCGCCCTCGAAGGTGTATTCCACGGACACGAGGCCGCTGCCCCTGCCCTGGCCCCAGCTCACCCCGAAGTCGGAGGCGACGTGGGTGAAGATGTTGATGTCGATGTCGTCGAAGTGGCCCGCGCGGATGAACCACGCCTTGGTGGCGAGCAGCTCCTCGGCCACGCCCGGCCAGATGACGATGGTCCCGGGGATCCCCTCGCGCTCCATCACCTCCTTGGCGGCAAGCGCGCCGACGATGATCACGGCCTGGCCGGAGTTATGGCCCTCGCCGTGGCCGGGGGCGCCTTCGACCAGCGGATCGAGATAGGCGACCCCGGGCTTCTGGGACGCCTTCGGAATCCCGTCGATGTCGCTGCCCAGCGCGATGACCGGGGAGCCGGAGCCCCAGCGCGCCATCCAGGCGGTGGGAATCCCGGCGATCCCGTCTTCGATCTCGAAGCCGTTGTCCCGGAGGACGCCGGTGAGGTAGCGCGAGGTCTCGACCTCCTGGAACCCGAGTTCGCCGAAGCTGAAGACCGAGTCCACCATCACCTGCGCCAGCTTGGCGCGCTCGGCGGCGCCCTGGTCGGCGACGGGCCGGAGGGTCTCGAGGTCCTGGGCGGCTACGGGGGCGGTCAGGAGCATGCCCAAGAGGGCCAACGGGGCCGTGGACTTCGTGATAGGGGAAGGCATGTGGGAACCTCCGGGTGTTGCAGTACCCGCTGGCGATTCTACGGGTAGGTCAGATGGGGCCGTTTGCGACCTTTCACACCGCGGTCATCGCGTCCAATCCGTGCCGCGCGCCCCACATTCGGGCTTCGGCCCGGTAACGGCCCGAATTCCCCCTCACTAATGTGAGGGCACGAGACGGTTCTATTGCCCGTTCGGGATCATGGTCAACGTGACTGACCTGAATCCCATTAGCTTCAACCACTCCGCAGTGTTTCGCAGGTTGACGGCACTGAAGAACGGCAGCGTCACGTCATCCTTCCCCGGCTTCGCGATGATGGCGTACGCGACCTCGTGCCGCCGTGGCTCAAAGGAATCGACCTCCAGTCCAGCATTCGGGAACTCCGCGCGGGCATTCCGACGGAACTCCACATTGGAAACCATGTTCTGTGCGGACATTTCCCCCTGGGCGAACAGATGGCTCAGTGTGCTCGATCCGCTGTAGCGTTTCACATGAATAAAGGCGCCTGTTTCCTTATCGTAGAGGTCGCAAACCTCGATCTGACTCTGTCCTGGAGCCGCCTTCACCGTTCTCTTGTCCATCAACGTAAGCTGCCGCGATTCGGCAGCACGCTCGTTGTAGTCGCCTTCCGTTTCGTTCTCGCACTGCGGCAGTTCTACAGAGGTTCGATTCATATTGTCTATGAACGTTCGCACGGTAGCAGCAAAGTCTGTGGCCACGCGGTACCACTTACCTTCGTTAAGGATGTACGTGACGCCATCTCGTTCAACCTCAGCACAAATGCACCGATACACTCTCCACTTGGAAACGTAGGTGTCGTGCAGTCGTGACTGCACAAAGACACTGTCCGTCTTTAGATAGCGCAGTAGTCGCTCGTCATCTGGCGAACGATAGTGGTCGAGAAAGTAATCGCTTAGATCCAACTCAGAGAAGACCTGTTGCGATTCGTTGTTGGTGCGAAACTTGAATCCACCGATATCGTCCCAGTCGACTATCGCCGGTGGAGCCAGCCATATCCTATCCCACGCTTGCGCGCGAATCCCGATAGCTAGGAGCGCATCGAGTTCTTGTACTTTCGTCGAGTCACGTACGTCCGCTAGATTATCTACCCAACCAAAGTTATCTTGGTACGTGGTCTTCGTACTCAACTGGAACCAGTCATCGATCTTAGCCAGGAGAGTGCGTATCGTGATGTTCGATGTGAACGTCAGAGCGTCACTTCCCGTGACCCTCGTTCCTAGGTCTGAGTCCAACGGGCTGCCAGTCACGGAGCGTAGGAAATCTCGCTGAACATTCACGTCGAACATACTGAGTGAAGACTCCCGGCTCGCCTGTTCACGCGTGAACATCGAAACCGCCTCCAGTGTTCTCCGGTCCATCGATCGGATGCGACCCGCGTCGATTCCATTCAACGCAGTTCGAAGGCCGAAACCAGCCTCGATGGCCCCCGGGTCTAGCATGTGTCGTCCGTGCCCAAAGGTGACCGCAAACATCTTGCCATTGCGTCGAACGAGCAAGACGGCTGCACTGGACGAGCTCTTTAGTCGCAGGCTCTTGGGGTCAATAGCATCCTCGAAGAAGTCAAGCCACTTTGGCGTAGCTGGTACGCTCGGCTTCACATAAAGAACCCCTAGAGAAGTGTCGTCGAGCACAATCGGATGTGAACTGTACCTATCCGGCTCCTTTAGAATCTGATCCGGACCTAAGGCGGGATCGCGTATTGCAACGATAGTGAGAGTCATGGGCGTAGACATGTCAAACTTGGTCCTAGTAGCGAGACGAGACGCATGGGACTGATGGTAAACGGAAAGTGCTCCTATTCGGCAGCAATGTCGCTGCCGTCGGCAACGGCGCTGTCCGATCCCAGTAGTGACCGTTCTCGAATCTGATGTGCGTGGGCGGGGCTCGTTCAGATCAACAGTTGCCGCCCGTGCGGATGGCCCCGAGGCACAGCACGTTTCTTACGATGGACAAGACGGCAGGCTGGTCCGCAAGTTTCGGTCCGATCGCCTCCTAATCCACCGAACGAGATACTCCTGGGAAGAGGTAGGCCGTCTGACGGCGAACTACTGGCTGCGCAGTTGGTGCTCGTTGAGGACTGCTGAGAGTTCCTTCCAATACGAAATCGCGGCGTCGCACCACGCGGAGATATCGCGCTCACAAACACAGAGGTCCCTCCCGGCAAGCGGCGCAAGGAACGAGGAGGCTAGCATTGCGGCGCGCTCAGAATTCGCGGCGTCAAGCTGGGCCTTCCGATCCTGCACGTCGGTCGGAGGCTCGAACAGGTCAGGCCGCACTTTGGCCAGCTTGTCAGCCGACGGCCCCACTCCGTGTTTGATTGTGTTCGCCGCTAACCGGAGTTCATTGACCTTGCTGGCGCACTCGAAGGTCTGAGGGTCGACGCTGTGCGTCCTCAGGCGGCTTTCGAACTGTGAGAGGCGCCGCGATCCTCCCTGGGCCCCGGCCAGCGCTCGGTCGAGAAAGAACAGTTGCTGTTGCTCAAAGAGATGGTGGAGCCCCACAGCGAGGAGGTTCAACACACTCTGCCGCAGGCCGGACATCGTCTCGTGGTACTCGGCGCCATGCTCAGTTGCCCAATCGGCGAGGTCAGCCAGATCCAACAGACGGTCAGGGTCCGCTGGCATTGAGCCGAGACGCTCGTACTCCGCCTCGGCGGCCGCCTGCGCTTCCTCTTCGATCCCACTGAACGCCGGGATTACTCTCTCTAGTGCCGCTGTTCGAAATCTCTGGAGTGCTTGAACGTGAACCTCGCCGAAGTAACTTGCCCAAGATCCCGCATTCGCAATCATGGGGTTAGCTTAGGCCGCTAGTAGCTTGTTCCGTTCATGGTCGGGCTAGCACGCGGGCCGGGTGCTGATGCGCCTCCCGTCGCGGCTCGCTCTCTATTGCGCGAACAGCACAGACTACAGTTGAAACGCTGACCGGGGACGGTTGACTTGCACGTTTCAAAATGGCAGACCACGAATCGCGCAAGTGGTCGCAATGTGATTGTCAGGCTTCCAAACCACGCGTAGAGATCCGACGCGCCACTATTTCGACAGTAGCCTGCCGTTTACGACCGTGCCACTTGGGCGGTCGACAGGACATCTTCAACACCTTCTACAACGAGAGCCCGAAGGCCGGCGACGCTCGCGAGCGGTACACCGAGTACTCCCCTTGGGTCTTAACGGGATCTTCCTTCTACGCCCGGCCGCGGTACGCCCGGAACGGATAGTCAACCGTGCGGGGACGCTGGCCGGCCCGACGGACGGCCGTCAGCCGCCGCTGCGGGCCTCGGCGATGAGCTGCCGGAGGCGCGCGCCGTCCACCGCGCCGGGCACGAGCGTGTTCCCGATGACGAAGGCCGGGGTGCCGTTGATCCCGAGCTCGCGGGCGAGACGCTGGGTGTCCTGGAGATAGGAAATGACCTCCGCGTCGGCCATGTCCTGCTGAAGGCGCGCCACGTCGAGCCCGGCCTGCCCCGCGATCTCCATCACCGACTCCTCGGTGAGGCGC
>JAPPKV010000036.1 GCA_028819775.1 Gammaproteobacteria bacterium
CCAATTGCGTATCGAACTCGTCCTGACGGCCCATCCCACGGAGATCCTGCGTAGAACGCTGATCCGGAAATACGATGCCATCGCGGCCGTGTTGGAGGCCCGGTCACGCGTTCCGAGGAGCGAGCGTCCGGTTCTGGAGGCGGAACTCGAACGCCTGATCGCCGAGGCATGGCACACCGACGAAATCCGGCGGGAGCGTCCGGCACCGCGCGACGAGGCCCGATGGGGATTCGCCGTCGTCGAAAACTCGCTGTGGCAGGCCGTTCCCGAGACGATGCGGGAACTGGACCGGGTCCACGGTTCGACCTTGCCCATCGACGTCATGCCGTTCGCGTTCGCCTCGTGGATGGGCGGTGACCGGGACGGCAATCCCAATGTCACGGCGACGGTGACCCGGGAGGTACTTCGGCTGGCGCGGTGGTCATCGGCCGACCTCTTCCTCCGAGACGTGATGAGGCTGTCCGCGTCGCTCTCGATGTCGGCCGCAAGCCAGCCCATTCGGGATCGGGTAGGCGATGCGCCGGAACCGTATAGGGCGGTGCTCGACGTCCTTCGCCAACGGCTGGAGGCGACCCGGGCATGGGCCGAGACGGGCGGCGCACCCGGGCCGGATGTGATCATTGCCAACGCGGATCTCTTGGATCCCCTTGTACTCTGCTGCGACTCGCTCCTGGAGTGCGGCATGCCGCAGATCGCGAACGGGCCGCTCTTGGACACGATTCGACGTGCGCAGTGCTTCGGCGTGCACCTCGTGCAGGTCGACATACGCCAACATGCCGCTCGCCACGCGGCGCTGTTCGACGAGCTCACCGTCTACCTGCACGACGGCGACGGCTATGCCGCTTGGCCGGAACACAAGCGGATGACTTGGCTGGTCGATGAGCTTGCCAGTCGCCGGCCGCTCTTCCCGCCGTCCTGGCCGGTCAGCGACGAAGCGCGGGAAGTGATCGACACCTGCACCGCCATCGCCGAATACGATGCATCGGGAATAGCGGCATACGTCGTCTCGATGGCGTCGAGGCCCAGCGACGTGTTGGCGGTCGCACTGCTGCTCAAGGAAGCCGGAGTCCGAGCCCGGCTGCCCATCGTGCCGCTGTTCGAAACCCTCGCCGACCTCGACGGGGCGGCGAAGACCATCGAGGCATTGTTGTCGATCCCCTGGTACCGCGACTACGTCGGCGAGCGAATCCAGGTGATGATCGGCTATTCGGACTCGGCCAAGGACGCCGGCCAACTCGCCGCGGCGTGGGCTCAGTACCGGGCCCAGGAGTCGCTCGCCGAGGTTGCCGGCAAACACGGCGTGAAACTAACGCTCTTCCACGGCCGCGGCGGTGCCGTAGGACGGGGCGGCGGCCCCTCGGCGCAGGCCATCGAGTCGCAGCCTCCGGGTACGGTGGCGGGCTCGTTCCGCGTCACCGAGCAAGGCGAGATGATCCGTTTCAAACTCGGCACGCCGGCGATCGCCAAGGCGACGCTCAGCCACTATCTCACGGCAACCCTGAACGCGACCCTCGATCCACCGCCCACCCCTACGCACGACATGCGTGCCCATATGGACGAGCTGGCGGCGGCATCCCGCGAGGCGTACCGCTCGGTTGTCGGCGAGCCGGCTTTCGTGCGGTTTTTCCAGACGTTGACGCCGGAGGCCGAGCTCGCGGCCTTGGCACTCGGCAGCCGGCCCGCGCGACGGGTGCCGAACCGGGAACTCGCCAGCCTGCGCGCGATACCGTGGGTGTTCGCCTGGACCCAGGTGCGGCTCATGCTGCCAGCCTGGCTTGGCACGGAACGCGCGATGAGGAAACTCGGCGTCGATCGCGATGCGTTCGAGATGCTGTGCCGCTGGCCCTTCTTCGCCATGCAAGCAGACATGCTGGAAATGGTGGTTGCCAAGGCTGACGTGACGCTGGCGCGGTACTACGCGCGCCGCTTGACCGACCCCGATCAGCAAGCCATGGCGGAAAGGCTCTTCGAACACCTTGTTTCGCTCGCACACGACATCCTGTCGCTCACCGGAGCGCCGGAACTGCTAGCCCATGCCGACCAGGTTCGGGACTCGATCACCGTCCGCAACACCTATCTCGATCCGTTGCATCTGCTGCAGGCGGAACTGCTCGCCCGGCGCCGGGGCGGCAACGATTCCGAGCGGGTGAACCAGGCGCTCAAGGTGACCATGGCAGGTATTGCCAGTGGCTTGCGGAACACGGGGTGAAGTGTGCGGAGGCTCGTGGCGGGATTGGCGAGCGTCGCGTGGTCCGCTTGGGCCGGCGCCGCCATCGAGGATGACTGCACGCCGGCTCATGTCCCCGCCGACCTGCTCGCGGCCCCGATCGAGGAAATAGCGGGTCGGCCGTTGGCCGCCGGGCTCGTCTACCGCATCGGGACGATCACGGTGGTTCGCCAGGACGTCTTCAACACCGACGATCCGGCCGAGGACAACGTCGCCTTCCGGTTGGCGAACCGCTGGCACGTCGTGACGCGGGAAGGGGCCGTACGCGATCTGCTGCTGTTCCGAGAAGGGGACTCCGTAGCCGCAGACGAGATTGCCGAGAGTGAGCGGTCGCTTAGGGCCAAGGCGTATCTCTACGACGCACGCATCGTGGCCAATAGCGTGTGCCCGGCGAACGGCGAGGAGGCAGGTCACGTCGCCGTGGTCGACTTGGTCGTCGTTACGCGCGACGTGTGGTCCCTGTCGCCCGAACTCAGCGTCACCCGCACCGGCGGCGAGGATCGCGTGCGTGCGGGCATCTCGGAGATCAACCTGGCGGGCGGCGGCTCGCGTTTGGACCTTACGGTGTTCGAGAATCTGGACCGGCAGGGGGTTAGCGCCAGCTACGCGGACGCCAACCTGGGGCGGAGCCGGGTCGGCGTTCGGTTGCGCTACGACGACACCGACGATGGCGAACTCGTGGAGGCGGGCATCGGTCAACCGTTCTACGCCTTGTCGGCGCGCCGTTCCTGGAACGCCTACGTCCTCCGATCGAACACCCTGCAGGGGTTGCATCGGGGCGGGAAACGATTCGCTTCCTTCCGACGCGACTACCGGCTCGCTCAGCTCTCGGGAGGGTGGTCTGCGGGCAGGCGGAACGGCTGGGTCAACCGCGTGGTCGCGGGCATGACCCTGGAGGATTGGCGTCATTCG
Organism: Gammaproteobacteria bacterium; assembly: GCA_028819775.1. The sequence continues at coordinate 3,140 of JAPPKV010000036.1, forward strand.
CCGGCTTCAGACCCCCCGTTGACGATCGGAAGCCGGCGATTCGTCTATCCGTGGGTGTCACTTCATCGCATCGAGGACGAATACGCTCAAGTACGCAACGTGGATCGCGTCCAGACCACGGAGGACGTGTACCTCGGCCGCCGCTACGATCTCATGCTCGGGTATTCCGGCGAGGGCGACCGGCATGCAATCGCCAGTGCTGAGTTCCGGGACGGCCATCGGCATGGCGACCACGGCATCCTCCGCTACGGGGCACGCGTATCGGGTTACTGGAACACCACCAGGGGCCGAGGGGAAAACGCGATCGCGCGTGTCTGGGCTAGCTACAGGTACCGTCAGACACCGCGGTGGGCGTTGATCCTGGACGGGGACGCCACCGCAAGCGACGCCCTGACCGCCGACCAGCAGGTACTGATCGGCGGAAGCGCCGGCTTAAGGGGCTACCCCAACCGCTACCAGGCCGGCACGCGAGCCTTCCGGCTGACGGCGGAAGAACGGTTCTACACGGACCTCTATCCGCTGCGCATGCTGCGCATCGCCCTGGCTGGCTTCGTGGACGTCGGTCGAGCATGGAGTTCGCGGCAAGCCAATGACACGCTGGCCAATGTCGGCGTGGGACTCCGCTTCGAATCGACGCGTACGAATCGCAGCCTCGTCTACCACCTCGACGTGGCGTTCCCCCTTGTCGACGGGCCGGGCGTCAGCGGCGTCGAGGTGACCCTGACCAGCAAGCGCAATCTCTGATCCCACGGTGTCCTGCAAAGAAATGACGGGATCGAGTACATTGATCGTCTTCGACGGGCTTGAGGACCAGTAGGGGCGGACGATGTACGAAGAGATCATCTACGACGTAGCGGACCGGGTGGCGGTGATCACCATGAACCGGCCGGAGACGCTCAACGCGTTGACGGATCGGACCCAGGCGGAAATCCGCCATGCGCTCGACCAGTCGGAGCGCAACGAGGACGTCATCGGCACGGTGCTGACCGGTGCGGGGCGGGGATTCTGTTCCGGCGTGGACATGAATGCCCTGGGTGCGATGAGCGAGGCGGGCCGGCGCCTCGGCGCGGTGCACGGGGATCTCGCCGCCGATCCGGGGAATCCCGACAAGGATCCGAATTTCGAGATCGGTGCGGCGTACTTCCTGGGATTGCGCAAACCCTTGATCGCGGCGATCAACGGCGCCTGCGCGGGCTTAGGCTTCAGCTACGCGGTGTTCTGCGATCTGCGCTTCGCAGACCGGACGGCGCGTTTCGTGACCTCGTTCTCCCAGCGCGGACTGATTGCCGAGCACGGCGTGAGTTGGATGCTGCCCCGCCTCATCGGCCCGGCGAACGCCTTGGACATCCTCTGGACGGGCCGCAAGTTCGATGGCGAGGAAGCCGGACGAATTGGCCTGGCCAACCGCGTCTGCGAGCCGGGCGAATGCGTGAACGACGCCTGCGCGTACCTGCGCGAGATCGCCGATGTCGCCGCCCCCAACTCGCTGATGATGATGAAGAAGCAGATCTACCGGCACCTGAACGCCGAGCTGCGCGCCGCCATGGAGGAGTCCAACACCTGGATGGACGCAAGCCTCGCACGGGGCGACTTCAAGGAGGGCGTCGCGTCATTCGTGGAGCGCCGCCCGCCGAAGTTCGCCCCAATCGAGGTGGATTGACGACCTTGGCACAGCGCGGTGCGGTCGTGGATCTGATCGGTCGCCGGCTGTTGCCGGTGCGGCATATGGACTTGAAGTCGTTGGCCTGAGAACCGTAGGACCGCGAGAACCTGCGTTTTCGTTGGCTACTCCATCAATGCGACGTTGTCGATCTCGAGCCAGAACGGACCGAGTTCGCTTGGGCTGCCGATGAAGAAGGCCATGGCCCCCTTCGGATCAAAGCCGGGAAACTCGGCAAACGGGATCTCGACGCGCTGCCAGTCCGCTGCTGCAGTGAACTCCATGATCGCGGGCATCTGCCCGAGGTTCTCGGCGAACGCCATGGCACGGTAGCGCTTGTCCTCACCGCGGGCCTCGAAGGTGAGCTTGCGGCTGCGACCGAGATTCACGGGCTCCATCATCTCCGAGCCGAGGTTGACCATCGCGCCGCTCCACGGGTAGGCGTAGCCGAGGGCGTTGTCGCCCTGGATCCTCAGTGCGCCGCCATTGCCCCCCGTACGGACGATGGAGAGTTCCACAGTCGATTTGCCGCCGGCGAGCGAGTCGGTGGACGGCGACCATCCACTCTCCGCCACATCGGTACCCGGGTTGAATCCCCCCAGTACTCTTGGCTCTTGGGGCGGTCGGTTGGTCGAACGGTCGTGGCGTTGCCGCTCGAAACGAACGCCGTCCTTCCATATCGCGACGATGTCCCGGGTCGTTGCGAGATCCTGCAGGGGATTGCCACGGACTAGGACCAGGTCCGCTTTCTTGCCCTCGGCGATGCGTCCTCGGTCGTGGAGGCGGAACGCGTCGGCAGCGTTGGCGGTGGCTGCGCGCAGAACGTCGATGTTCGGCATGCCGGCCGCCCCGAGCAGCGCGAGTTCACGATGCAGGCTTGCCCCGTGCGTCACACCCGGATTGGAGGCGTCGGTGCCGGCGAGGATCGGTACTCCGGCCTCGAACAAAGCGCGGACGTTGCCGAGCACAGTCTCCATCGCGGCATGGTTTTGGCCTTGCGCGAACGAACGCATGAGATTGGCCTCGGCGGCGGCCGAAAGGTAGTCCGAGATGAGAGGATCGGCGGCCAAGGCGTCGGGGTTCGACAAGCCGAGAAGACTTTGGATCACTGCCAGCGTGGGAACCACGAAGGTGCCCATCTCGCGGATGGCGGCGATCAGGTCGGCACTCCCCGCATCACGATAGACGTGCATCAGGCCGTCGGCGCCGGCTGCGACAGCCATACGCGCCCCGTTCGCGGTGCCGACGTGGAATAGCGCGAGCTTTCCGCCGTCGTGAGCGGCGGTCGCGATTCGCTGCAGTTGGTCGCCGTCGAAGGTCGGGAAGCGCCAACGTGCCGATCCGGCTTCGTGGATGACCTTGATGTAGTCCGATCCCTCCGTGATCCGAGCGGCCACGAAGGCCTCGGTTTCGTCGGGATCGTCAAGCGTGGGAATGGCGATGCCGAACTGGGTGCCGTGCCCGCCGGCCACGGTCACCAGAACGCCTGCGGAGAACACGTCGGCGCGGCCAGGGACCGGTCCCGCGCTCTGTTGCCGTCGCCACGTCGCGGCAAGGCCGGGCTCCGTGAACATGTCCAGGACAGTCGTAACGCCGAAATTCAGCGCCTCCTGCGGCGCCGATCCCCAACTGTGGGTGTGGGAATCGATTAGGCCGGGCAACAAGGTCATGCCGGTGGCATCGACCTCCTCGGTGCCGTGGGGGACGGTTGTCGGCACCGCGGCAATGGTGGAAACGCGGCCATCTCGGATTAGAACCGACGCGCTGTCGATCACGGCGTCGCCGTCGAATATCCGGGCGTTGCGGATCACCGTCGCGCCTTCGGCCGGATGGATGACCGCGGCGAGCGCGGCCATGGCCACGAGCCGGGTCGCGTAGCGGGTGAGCTTGTTCGTTCGCATTGCTGGTGTCTCCCGGTGGGCTATTCCGCACGTCAATCGAATGCACGAACTGTGGACGCTTCGGCGCCCTGTGGGGAGTGACATCCGTAACGGCCTTGTGTGACGTTTGTCACCTACCAAGTCGCCGCATGCCCAACCCCGTGCACATGGGCATCTGGTACGCTGCATGATCTTGGTTTGAGCGGCGAGGCCATGCGCATCGGATTGATCTCCGACACGCACATTTCGAAACGCGGGGAACTG
>JAPPKV010000399.1:0-3730 GCA_028819775.1 Gammaproteobacteria bacterium
GCGGTGCGAGGTGGCGGAGGCGCGGACGTGGCTGCTGGAGACGGGCTGGCGGCGGGTCGGGCTGGTCGATCCGGCGGAGGTGCCGGGGACGTGGCCGCCGCGGCGGATGGCGAGAGCAGCCTGACCCGGTTCGACAAGGGCACGGCGGCTGGCGGAGTTGTCCACGCTTCGTCCACGGCGCCGGTCCCCAGGAAAACAGGAGGCGCTGTGGGCGAAGGGTGGGCAACCCCTGTCGAGATACTCAGTCCGACGTCCGATGGAACAATCGCGCCCGCTCGCTTACGCTGGCGTTCGCGTTTGGTCCATGGAAGGCAACCGTGCCGTACATCGTTTTCGTTCACCCGGACGGGTCGCGCGAAGCGCACGCCGCCGAATCCGGGTGCAGCATCATGGATTGCGCGGTGGACAACGGGGTGCCGGGCATTCGGGCGCAGTGCGGCGGCGGCTGCACCTGTTCGACATGCCACGGCTTCGTCGACGAGGTCTGGTTCGACCGGGTTGGTGCGCCCGTCGAGGACGAAGCCGACATCCTGGACTTCGTGCCCGGACGCAGGGTCACCAGCCGTTTGACCTGCCAGATCGTGATCCGCGATGACTTGGACGGCATCGTGATCCACGTGCCCCCGCCCGAGTAGACCCTGATCCAGGCGGAACCATGCCCGATCCCGAGTTCCCCGACCGGTTCTTCGAACGCGAAGACGAGGCGCCAGACTCGCTCTTCTACGGCGAACCGCGATTCGTCGCCCATATTGACGACGACACCATCACGGCGCTCACTGCGTATTACCGGGAGTTCCTCACGTCAGGGTCCAGGGTGCTCGACCTGATGTCGTCTTGGATCTCTCACCTGCCGGATGTCAACTATGCGCGCGTTTCCGGCCTCGGGATGAACGAACGGGAACTCGCCGCGAATCCGCGCCTGACCGATGCCGTCGTGCATGACCTGAACGTCGATCCGCGACTGCCCTACGAAGACGCCGCCTTCGACCGAGTGGTGATCGCGGTATCGATCCAATACCTGGTCCGGCCATTGGAGGTGTTCCGGGACTTGGGCCGCGTTCTGACGCCTGGCGGCCGTGTCGCGGTCTCCATGTCCCATCGCTGTTTCCCAACTAAGGCGATCCTGGCCTTCCGTGCGCTGGGTCCGGAAGACCGCGTCCGCCTGGTGTCGACCTATCTGCACCACGCCGGTTTCGTCGACATCGCCTTCGAGGATCGTTCGCCGCCGGGTGCCGACCCCCTCTGGATCGTCGTCGGCACGCGGCCACTGCCGACCCCTCGAGACACCCGTTGAAAACTGTCTATTCGTACAGTATGTTGCGGGAATGGACGCTTGGCCCCGAATCGTCGTGCACGCCGACATGGATGCGTTCTATGCCGCCGTGGAGCAGCTCGACGATCCGAGTCTGCGCGGCAAACCGGTGCTGGTCGGGCCGAAGAGCGGGCGCGGCGTCGTTCTGACCGCGAGCTACGAGGCGCGTCCCTACGGCGTCGGCAGCGCCATGCCGATGGGCACCGCACTACGCCGGTGCCCGGACGCGATCGTCGTCGGCCCCCGCTTCGACCGCTACCAGGAGATCTCGTCCCAGGTCATGGGCATCCTGGCGGACTTCTCGCCTCGGGTGGAGGCCTTGTCCATGGACGAAGCGTTCGTCGACATGACGGGCGCGGAACGCCTGTTCGGGACGCCGCGCGAAATGGGCTTGAAGATCAAGCAGGCGGTCAGGGAGGCGACCTCTCTGGACATCTCCGTCGGCGTCGCGAGCACCAAGTACGTGGCGAAGGTCGCGAGCGCCGAGGACAAGCCAGACGGACTGACGGTCGTTCCCGCGGACCGGGCGAAGGCCTGGCTGGCGCCGCTGCCGGTATCGCGGCTGTGGGGTGCGGGCCGAAAGACCGTGCCGCGCTTGCAGGCCTTGGGACTGTCGACGATCGGGGATGTGGCGGCCGCCGACGCGACGGCCCTTGCGCGCTTGGGGGGTGTCGGCGCGCACTTCCACGCCCTGGCGAATGCCCGGGATCCTCGAGGCGTGCGACGCACCCGCGTCGCCAAGAGCATCGGATCGGACCGTACCTTGGTCGCGGACACCTCCTGCCGCGAGGACATCGAACTGCACCTGCGCCGCGCTGCGGAACGGATCGGACGCCGGCTGCGCGCCAAGCGCTACGTGGCGCGCGGCATCCGGGTCCGGTTGAAGACGCAACGGTTCCAGATGCTGACGCGCCAACGGAAGCTCAAGAAGCCGGTCGACCTAGGTGCGGAGTTGATGGCGGCTGGGGAAAGTCTTCTCGGGCAGTTCGACCACCCGGGCCCGTTCCGATTGGTGGGCATGGCGGCGTTCGATCTGGCGGAGCGCAAAGGCGACAGGCAACTCGACCTGTTCGAAGACCACGCCGCCCGGGAGCTCGAGACCACGATAGACCGCCTGATGCATCGATTCGGTCGGGGCGTCCTGATGCGGGCGCGGGATCTCGCGGATTCGGGTACCGTTGCCGCCGACGGCGTGAATCTCGACTATCTCGACAAACCGAATTAGCCGTCGCTACGGCGCCACCGGAGATACCCAAATCCTTGCCGAGTTGCTGAAACGCAACATCGCGATCCTGCTCGTCGCGCAGATGGTCGCCATCACGGCGACGATCTCGTTGGTCACCTTGGGTGGCATCGTCGGCCACGACCTTGCGCCGACGCCGGCGCTGGCGACGCTGCCGCTGTCCCTGTTCGTCGTCGGTACGGCCGTGGCCACGGTGCCGGCCGCCTGGTCGATGTCCAAGGTCGGTCGCGCCCGTGGCTTTGCCTGCGGCACGGGACTGGGCTTGGGCGGCGCGTTGGTTTCCGTGGCGGCGATGACGGCGGCGAGTTTCCCGTTGTTCTGCCTAGGTGCCGTTTTCGTCGGGTTCTCCACCGCGTTCTCCCAGCAGTACCGGTTTGCGGCGGCGGAGAGCGTCGCGGGGCGCCATGCGGCGCAGGCGGTGTCGGTAATCCTGCTGGGATCCATCGCCGGTGCATTGCTCGGACCGGAACTCGCCGTGCGCGGAGAGTCTTGGGTGGAAGGCGCCGCCTTCGCGGGCACCTTCGTGGGCGTCGCGGTGTGCTACCTGTTCGCCGGCGGGTTGTTGCTGATGCTGCGGGACGACCGGCCGCAGACTGCTGAGCCGACTGGTGGCGAGAGGCGGCCCTTGCGCCAGATGGTGGGCCGGTGGACGTTTGTCGTGCCGGTGCTCGGCGCGGCCGTCGGCCAGGGCGTGATGGTGTTCGTGATGACCGCTGCACCGTTGGCGATGCATGTCGTCGACGGCCACTCCCTCGCGACCGCTGCGGCCGTGGTACAAGCCCACGTGCTCGCGATGTACATACCCTCCCTGTTCACGGGCACGTTGATCGGGAGGTTCGGGGCCGAGCGAGTCATGCTCGCGGGCACCGGCATCTTCTGTGCGATGGTCGCGGTCGGGTTCCTCGGCCGTGAAGTGCTCCATTACGGCGCGTCGATGGTGGCCCTCGGTGTCGGCTGGAACTTCCTGTTCATCGGCGGGACCACCCTACTGGCGAGCGCGCACCGACCGGCGGAGAGGTTCCGTGCCCAGGCCGTCAACGACTTCAGCGTGTTCGGCCTGTCGGCTGTCGGATCGCTCAGCGCGGGCGCGGTCATTCAGCTGTTCGGCTGGACTGCGGTGTTGTGGGCGTCGATACCGCCCGTCGTCTTGACAATGGCGGTGCTATTCTGCGTGG
>JAPPKV010000399.1:3830-5321 GCA_028819775.1 Gammaproteobacteria bacterium
AGCCCGTCCGGTTCCTGATGATCAACTCGAACCTGCAGGACGACGAGGTCTCCATTCGGGCGGAAGCGCGAGAGTGGGGCATCGACTTGCCCGTTTTGGTCGACGACACCCAGGAGGTCGGCGAGGCCCTTGGCTTCACCCGCACGGCCGAAGCCCTGGTCATCGACACGCAGTCCCGGTCCCTCGCCTATCGCGGCCCCATCAACGACCGTCTGGTCTATGAACGCCAACGCAGCAAAGCCGACAATCACTACGTCATCGATGCGGTGGAGGCGGTTCTGGCGGGCGAACCGCCAGCCGTGAAAGCCATTGCACCCGTCGGTTGCCTGATCAACTTTCCCGAACGGGGCGATCGGCCCGCACCCCGCGAAACCCACCACCATTAGCCCATGAAGTACGCCGGCGGCTGTCGCTTGAGCGGTCGATGAAGTCCGATAACGCACCGCCGCTTCGCGACATCGTGCTGCTCGGCGGCGGACACGCCAACGTCCAGGTGCTGAAACGCTTCGGCATGCGTTTCGAACCCGGTGTGCGGCTCACGGTCGTGGCCAGGGAACCGCACTCGCCTTATACGGGGATGCTCCCCGGCTACGTGGCCGGAGCCTACGGTTGGGACGAAATCCACATCGATCTGGCGAAGCTCGCCCGGTTCGCCAATGCCCGGTTCATCGCCGCGGAGGCGTCGGGCATCGACACGCAGGAAAGGCGGGTCCTCTTTGCCGATCGCCCCCCGCTGCGCTACGACGTGCTGTCGATCAACACGGGCGGGGTTCCCGGGGAGCGTTTCGCATCCGACTTCGTCACGCCCGTCAAGCCCATCGGCCGTTTCTTGCCGATATGGGAGCAACTCACCGCCGACGACGGTCCGCCGGCGCGTTTGGGAATCGTCGGTGGCGGGCCGGGAGGCGTCGAACTGGCGTTGGCGATCAATCACCGCTATCCGGGCACGCGCTGCACGCTCCTGGACGCGGGCGGCGAAATCCTCGGCGGTTTAGCGGCCAAGGCGCGGCGGCGGCTGCAACGTGCGCTAAGAGAACGGGGCGTATCCGTGGTGACCGGGGCGCGGGTCACCGAAGCTTACGAAGGGCAACTCATCGCGGGAGACACGTCGATCACCGTCGACCACGCGCTTTGGACCACCGGCGTCGAGGCGCCAAAGTGGTTCGCCGAATCGGGGCTCGACACCGACGCGGCGGGTTTCGTCGCAGTCAACGAATACCTCCAGTCCTCGTCCCACGAGGAGATCTTCGCGGCCGGGGATGTTTCTCACTCCGCGCACCAGCCCCGGCCCAAGTCGGGCGTCTACGCCGTGCGCCAAGGGCCGTTGCTCGCCGAGAACCTGCGCCGCTTTGTCACGGGTCGCCGGCTGCGCCGTTTCCGGGCGCAACGCCACGCCATGGCGATCGTGGGTTTGGGCATCGGCGATGCCGTGGCGAGTCGGGGAAGATTTCACGCCTCGGGGGCTTGGGTCTGGTTCGTCAAACGATGGAT
>JAPPKV010000399.1:5421-6942 GCA_028819775.1 Gammaproteobacteria bacterium
GCCCACCACGCCCTGAACGATCTGTTCGCGATGGGTGCCGACCCCAAGTTCGCCCTAGCCATCGCGACGGTGCCGCTAATGGCCGATCCGATGATGGAGGACGACCTTCTGCAAATGATGTCGGGCGCCCGCGATGTATTCGCCGCTCACGGCGTCGATCTGGTGGGTGGCCACTCCGCCGAAGGCGACGAGCTGGGATTGGCGTTCAGCGTCACGGGTACGCTTGCCCGGGAACCGTTGAACAAGGCCGGACTTAGCCCGGGCGAGGCGCTCGTGCTTACGGGTGCCATCGGGACGGGAACCTTGCTTGCTGGTGCCATGCTGGGCCGCACGCGGGCAGAGCACCTGCTTACCGCCATCGATCACATGGATCGCTCCAATGCCGCCGCGGCGGACGTGTTGTGCGAACACGGCGCCCGGGGCTGCACGGACGTGACCGGGTTCGGACTCGCCGGGCACCTATCCGAGATGACCCGCGCGTCGGGGACCGGCGCATCGATACGGCTCGCGGACGTGCCGACATTGCCGGGAGCATTGGAACTGATCGGGTCTGGCGTCGAAAGCTCCTTGCAGCCGAACAACCAGCAGGCATTGGCCGACTACGAGATCAAGGGCGGCATGCCCGACGCGCCAGGGCTGCGCCTGCTAGCCGATCCCCAGACATCGGGCGGTCTGCTGGCAGGCGTGCCTGCCCATGCTACCGACGATTGCGTGCAGGCCCTGCGCGGGAAGGGCTACGCGGCGGCAGCGGTGGTCGGCCTGGTCACGCAGCAGGGTCTGGCAATCGTCATTGGCAGCCGACCAGGCAGTGCGGGTTGAACTTGCGCGGCGGCAGTCAGATGGCGTCCGGCATCGGGGCGCTCGGATCCAACGGCTCGAGGAAGTAGCACAGGCAGTCGCGTCGGGCGCTTTCCAGATCCCGGGTGTACATCGCGAGAATGGCCGGCCGGGTCAGGACGGCCATGCCGTCGACGACCGTGAAGTACTCGTCGCTGATGTCGGCGCCGTCGGCCGAACGCGCAACCAGCGGGCCACGTCGGGTGAGCCCTGTTCCGGCGGGCGCCCGGCGGAAGTTGAAACGCTGCATCGCGGGTTCGATCTCCGTGCGTTCGGCAACTAGCACCCGGGCCACGGTTTCGAACAACCGCAGTTCGTAGGGAGTGCGGGTGCTGGCAGGCGGCCGGGGGTAGCTGGCGAGAAGCTCCGCCACGTACTCGGCAGCGCGGGTCGTACTGTCCGGATCGTCCGGCGTACCCACCTCGATGGTGACTGCCGTGCAGAACCGCGTGAACCGACGGGTCTGGAATCCGCCGGGCTGGCTGGCCATGAGGGCGCGTTCCGCGAAGGCACCGGCGAACGCGAGGGTCTTGCGGTCGGTGCGGCAGACCACCGCATAGGGCGGGTTCCTGCCGGTGTTGTTGTGGATGTCGACGGCGACGTAGGGGTCGGCGTCGGCCACACGGGCGGTGACCTCCGCGGCCACCGCCGCCTCGCTGGTCTCGCCGCCTTCCCAGACGCGAT
>JAPPKV010000396.1 GCA_028819775.1 Gammaproteobacteria bacterium
GACACATGGTCCTTCGGCAGCGGCGGCGTGATCATCAGGTGCGAGTGGTAGAGCTGGATGTTCCAGCCCAGGATGTCCACCACCTTCATGAATGTCTTTGGCAGGTCGAGCAGGTCGAGGAATTCATCGTCCATGCCGATGGCGTCGAGGAGGTTCAAGGGATGATGCGGCTTCACCTCGCGCTTCGGACGCCACTCGGCATCGAGCCGCTCGGTCGCCACTGCCAAGCGGGCCACCTTGTCGGGTGGCAGCACGCCGGGCACGACGAGGTAGCCCTGGTCCTCGAACTGCTTGCGCTCGCCAGCGGTCAGCCGGTGGGCAAGGCAGGATTCGTCCACCGTCGACCCTCCGTCAGCTCGAATGGGACTCCGTAATCGCCTGGTTGGCCAGCACCTTCAACTCCCCGCGCAATGGCCAGGGCGAACCCATGAGCTGGATCATGCCGATGACGACCATCTCCTCGACGGGGTCGACCCAGAACACCGTCCCGGCCGCACCGCCCCAACTGTATTCGCCCAGGGAACCCAGCACACCGGAACCAACGGCGTTGGTGTTGACGCCGAAGCCGAGCCCGAAGCCGAATCCCCGGGTCTCGGCACCCGAGAGCGGGTTCTCCCCGCTACCGGCCCCTCTGACCGTCGACGGCAGGTGATTGGCGGTCATGAACTCGACCGTCTTGGGACTCAAGATCCGCACGCCATCGAGTTCGCCGCCCCGGCGCACCATCTCGGAAAACCGCAGATAGTCCATCGTCGACGAGACGAGCCCGCCACCCCCTGAGAACATCTGCGTCTCCTCGTAGGGCGCATCGAACTGAACCAGGCGTTCCTCCTCGCGGTTCCACGCGTGATTAGGCAGCAACCGGTCGAGCTTGTCGGCCGGCACGTTGAAGAACGTGTCCTCCATGCCCAATGGGTCGAACAGGCGCTCCTTCAGAAAGACGTCGAACGCCAGACCGCTCAAACGCTGCACCACCAGTCCGGTGACATCGACCGCCACGCTGTAGTGCCACCGCTCCCCGGGCTCGAAGGCCAGCGGCAGGGTGCCCAGCCGTTCGGCGAACTCGTCAAGATCCTTGCCGCCGAGCGGCTGGACTTCCCGGTATTCCTGATCCACCGGGTCTTGCGGGTTGAAGCCGTAGGACAGCCCCGTGGTATGGGTCAAGAGGTGTCGCATGGTCATGGTCCGCTCAGCCGGGACCAACTCGCCGTCGACGAGTACATCGAGGTCGGCAAGCTCCGGCACGAACTTCTCGACCGGATCGGAGAGCGCGAACTTGCCCTCCTCGTAGAGCATCATCGCCGCCACCGCAGTGATGGGTTTGCTCATGGAATAGATTCGGAACAGCGCGTCCTTGGTCATCGGCCGGTCGTCGTCCGCGCCGCGTTGGCCAACCGCTTCGAAGTGCACGATCTTGCCGTCCCGGGCAATCAGCGTAACCACACCCGCGAGTTTGTTCTCGTCTACGTAACGCTGGGCCAACGCCGTGACGCGGTTCAAGCGTTCGGCCGACATGCCGGCCTCGCTCGCTGGCGCGTCGACGAGTCCGACTGGCGACGCTTCGACAGCCTCGGGCGCGTTGACCTGTATGTCCGAGACCTCGACACACCCCGACAATCCACAGAGCAGCAGTGCGCCCAGCACGGCGATGCACTTCTTCATAGGTTTCCCGATTTCTTTAAGACGAAACGCCGGAGTCTAACAGCCTGACACGACCAACAGGCTCACGTCTCGAGCACGTCGGCGTAGGTCTCCTTGAGGAGGTTCTTCTGGACCTTGCCCATGGCGTTGCGCGGCAATTCGTCCACACGGACCACCCGCTTCGGGTGTTTGTAGCGGGCCAGCCTCCTTCCTAGGAAACGATCTACCCGAGCTTGGTCGACGCCGTCCTCCGAAACCACCACAGCGACCACCGCTTCGCCGAAGTCCGGGTGTGGAACGCCGATGACCGCCGACTCCACTACCTCCGGCATCTCGTCGAGCAACGTCTCGACTTCCTTGGGGTAGACGTTGTAGCCGCCGGAAATGACCAGATCCTTGGCGCGCCCCACGATGGTCAACCTGCCCTCGCCATCCATGGTGCCGATGTCGCCGGTCACGAAAAACCCGTCGGTGCGAAATTCCTCCGCGGTCCTTTCGGGCTCAAGCCAATAGCCCTTGAAGACGTTCGGCCCGCGCAGTTCGATGCTGCCGACCTCGCCGCGCGGAAGTTCATGGCCGCCATCGTCCGTGACCCGGACGGCGATCCCCGGCAGCGCGAACCCCACCGTTCCCCCGACACGCTCGCCTTCCAAGGGGTTGGAAGTGTTCATCAGCGTCTCGCTCATGCCGTAGCGCTCGAGTATCCGAAAGCCCGTGCGTTGTTCGAAAGCCGTGAAGGTCTGCTTGGTGAGCGGCGCCGAACCCGAGATGAATAGTCGCATGTTGCCGCACGATGCCGCGTCGAACGAGGCGTCGTCCAGAAGCCGGGTGTAGAACGTCGGAACACCCATCAAGACAGTGGCACGGGAAAGCTCCCCGACGAGCGCCGCGACGTCGAAGCGCTTCTGCAGAATCACCGGCGTGGCATTGAAGAAAGCGCAATGCAGGGCGACGAACAGGCCGTGCACGTGGAAGATCGGCAGCGCATGCAGCAACACGTCGTCGGCGCGCCAACCCCACGCGGCACACAGGACCTCGGCATTCGAGATGAGGTTGGCATGGGTGAGCATGGCGCCCTTGGGTCGCCCGGTCGTCCCGGAGGTGTAGATGATCGCCGCAAGGTCGTCGTCCGCCCGGTCCACGGTGAGGACCGGCGCAGCCGCCGCTTCCCGCCAATACGAGCCGGACCCGTCACCGTCGAGCACGGCCACGGCTACGTCGGCGTCGAAACGGCCGCCGGCGACGAACAGCGCTGGCTGGCAATCGGCGATGAAGTACTCCACCTCGGGTTTCGTGTACGCCGTGTTTATCGGCACGTACACCGCTCCGGATTTGACGCACGCAAGGTAGACCGCCACCGCCTCCGGCGTTTTTTCGGCCTGCACGAGGACGCGGTCGCCAACACCCACCCCCCATGCGGCAAGCGCCGCCCCGGCCCGGTCGACTTCGGCGAGCAGTCGAGCATAGGTCCAATCCTCTCCATCCGGGCAAATCAATGCCGCAGTATCCGGGGCACGGCGAAACGCAGTCTCGAAGCGGGCGTAGATGTTCATCGTCCGCCATTATCCCATCGGCATGCACACTGGCGTTTTGGCCCCGCCGACCCAATAATCCGGCAGGAACGTGCGGCCCGGGCCGGATTGCGGTGACGACGGAATTGTGGCGGCCAAGTCCGGCCGCCATCGCCGACGCGAACCTGACGCGGTTCGCTCAGGCGTTGGGTTTTGCAGCACCCGACTACGCGGCGCTGCACCGCTACTCCATCGATCAGCGGGGCGAATTCTGGCAGGCGGTCTGGGATTTCTGCGACGTGGTGGGCGAACGCGGGAACGGCTCCGTACTCGAGAACGGCGAGCAGTTCCCGGGTAGCCAGTGGTTCCCCGGCACCCGGTTGAACTTCGCCGAGAACCTCCTTCGCCACCGCGACGACGCGGTGGCGATCGTCTCGGTGCTCGAGAACGGCCAGCGCCGGACCTTCACCTACCGGGAACTGGTCGCCGCGACCGCCGCATTCCGACAGACGCTCCTCGACCTCGGGGTCTCGGCCGGGGACCGTGTCGCGGGCTGGCTTCCCAACGTCCCGGAGACGGTTGTCGCGATGCTGGCGACGGCAAGCCTCGGTGCCGTCTGGTCGTCCTGCTCGCCGGACTTCGGCGTCGAAGGGGCGCTGGACCGGTTCGGCCAGATCGAGCCGAAGGTACTCATCGCGTGCGACGGCTACGAATACGGTGGCAAGCGGTTCGATGTCCGCGAACGGGCACACGCCGTACAACGCGCGGTCGGCTCCATCGAGCACATCCTGTGGGTGTCCCTCCTAGGCGACGTTGAGGACGCGTTATCGAGGGCATGCCGGGAACATTCCGAAGCCCCGCTGGAGTTCGTCCGCCTACCGTTCGACCACCCGCTCTACGTAATGTATTCCTCGGGCACCACGGGCAAGCCGAAATGCATCGTGCACGGCGCCGGCGGCACCCTTCTGCAGCACTTGAAGGAGCATCAACTGCACGTGGACTTGAAGCGCGCCGACACGCTCTTCTTCTTCACCACCTGCGGCTGGATGATGTGGAACTGGCTGGTTTCCGCCCTCGCCACCGGCTGCCGGGTGGTGCTCTACGATGGATCCCCGTTCCACCCGGGACCGAACGCGCTGCTGGACCTCGCCCAGCACGAGTCGATCAGCCGGTTCGGCGTCAGCGCCAAATACCTCTCCGCCATCGAGAAGGCGGGCGTCAAACCTCGCGAAACCCACGACATGCAGGCCCTGCGATCCGTGCTGTCCACGGGCTCGCCTCTCACCCACGAGGGTTTCCGCTACGTCTACCGGGAGTTCAAGGACGACCTCGCACTGCAGTCGATCTCAGGGGGCACCGACCTGATTTCGTGTTTCGCCCTGGGCTGTCCATGGCTCCCCGTCCACGAGGGCGAGCTGCAGGGCAAGGGACTCGGCATGGCGGTCGACGTATTCGACGAGGACGGAAAGCCGCTGGCCGCCGGCAAAGGCGAATTGGTTTGCACGCGTTCGTTCCCAAGCGCGCCCGTCGGATTCTGGAACGATCCCGGCAAAGCCAAGTACCGGGAAGCGTATTTTGACAAGCACGAGGGTGTATGGGCCCATGGCGACTTTGCCGAGATCACGGAAAACGGCGGTTTGATCATCCACGGCCGTTCCGATGCTGTACTCAACCCCGGCGGCGTGCGCATCGGCACGGCCGAGATCTACCGCCAGGTGGAGACCATCGACGAGGTCGTCGACTGCCTCGCCATCGGCCAGGAGTGGGAGGACGACACGCGCATCGTGCTCTTCGTCGTCATGCGCGACGGCATCGAACTCGACAACTCGATTCGAGACGCCATCAAGCACCGCATCCGCCGGCACTCAAGCCCGCGCCACGTCCCCGCCGTGATCGCCGCCGTGCCCGACGTACCCCGTACGCTGAGCGGCAAGATCGCCGAACTGGCGGTTCGCGATGTGGTTCACGGACGCGAGGTGCGCAACACGACCGCGCTCGCGAATCCCGAAGTGCTCGACGCGTTCAGAGACCGCGCGGAACTCGCGGACACCTGACCTGGTCGACTTGGGTCGTCCTTGCACCGCGATACGACCTGGTCGTACGACAGCGTACGAAACACCCGCCTATTGTCGATAGCTATACAAAATAAAGGGTTTCAGTGATTTCCAAACACTTGACTATCGCTGTCAGCGAGCGCTATCGTCGAGGCCATTCTTGGATCCGCGAACCCCAACATGCCGGCGGTAGGCACTGCAAGAGACACAGGACGTGTGCCGACGGCGGGTTCGATCGCAGGAAGCAAGCCGATGCCTGAACGGACTCCCTACCAAACCATCGAAGAAAGACTCGCCAGCGTCGAAACCAAGACCGACCGCCTCGTGCAGGAAGTCGACGCCGCGCGGATCGAGAACCAAGCCGCATTCACCGAACTCCGTAGTCTCATCGCCAAGAACGATGCCTCGATGCGAGCCGACACACAGGAGATGGAGAGTCGTCTCCGCGCCGAGATCAAAGGCACCGAAGACGAACTCCGTTCCGAGATCAAGGGCACCGAAGACAAGCTCCGCGCCGAGATCAAGGGCACCGAAGACAAGCTCAGCGCCGAGATCAATCGATCGGAACAGCGACTACGCGATCACATGACCACGACGACGAGCACATTGCTCAGCCATGTCAGGCTAGTCGTTGCGATCATGGTTCCCATATCGTTGGGGGTAATTGGGCTGTTGGCCAAGGTTATCTTCGACAGCGGCTGAATTCCCTCGGGACGATCGCCCGGCCCGGCCGCAGCCTACTCGGCTTCTGGTCGCTGTTTCCGGTGCCTCCGGAACACCCAGGTGTAGATCAAGACGTTGATGGCGATCGCTGTGCACCCTAGGACTATCCGGGCCGTGGGCGTCAGTATCCCCTCTTGCGCCATATCGGGGTAAACGATGGGCATGAGATAGCGGGCGACGAAACCACCCGGTCGCGGGTCGTCGCCGCGAAGGGCATCCTCCAAGTACGTCAACGGACAGATCCAGTCGGCGAACTGCACCCACGCGCCCCACGCCACGGCAGGCAGGTGGACCCAGGCGATCCGCGGCCAGCGCAACGCGAACAGGCCGCCGCCGGCGACGAAGGCGATGAAGGCCAGATGCAGGACAACGACAACTTCGGCGCTATTCATCGCCTCGGCTACCCGCTGCGGCTACTCGACCGTGGCCGCCGCAATCCGGTTCCCGATCTCACGCGCCCAGATCTCCGGCCCCGTGACATGCACCGATTCGCCCCGGCTGTCCACCGAGACGGTGACAGGCATGTCCTTGACCTCGAACTCGTAGATGGCCTCCATGCCCAGATCCTCGAAGGCGAGTCGCGTCGATTTGGTGATCGCCCGGGCAATCAGGTAAGCGGCACCGCCCACGGCAATCAGCGATACCGCACCCAAGTCGCGAATGGCGTCAACCGCCACGGGCCCCCGCTCCGCCTTGCCGATCATTCCGAGGAGCCCCGTGTGTTCGAGCAGAGTCCGGGTGAACTTGTCCATGCGGGTCGCGGTGGTGGGGCCGGCGGGCCCGATGACTTCGTCGCCCACCGGGTCCACCGGGCCCACGTAGTAGATGAAACGGTCGCGGAAGTCGACCGGCAACGGCGCGTCTTGGGCGATCAAATCCACCAATCGCTTGTGGGCCGCATCGCGTCCGGTGAGCAGGTGACCGGAGAGCAGCAGCGTCTCCCCGGCCTGCCACGTAGCCGTCTCGGCACGGGTTACGGTATCGAGGTTCACTCGCCGGACATCCTCCCCC
>JAPPKV010000367.1:0-1384 GCA_028819775.1 Gammaproteobacteria bacterium
GGACGTGCGACGCATTCAGCTTGTCGAGGGTCACATCGAGATGAACGGCGCCGTCGGCAAGGAACGCCCGAAACCGCTCCTCGACTGCGCTGTCGCCACCCAGGTTCTCCTCGGCGATGTCGTCCGGAAGCGCGAGGAAGAGCTCCCACAACGTCATGCTGGACAAGCCGCGCCCAAGCGCCCAAGTCTTTGCCGACGTGGGCCGCAGCCAACGGCCTACGTTCAACACGTCGAAGATACGGGCGCGTTCCGTGCGCGTCATCGGCACCGCGCGAAGGATGTCGGCGTCCGTCACCGCGCCGCCGTCGAGGTGGGCGTTGTGCAGCAACGCCAGTACTCGGGCGCATTTGATCGCTGCCGGGACCCCGTCCGGTTCGTCTTCCCAAGGGATCAGCGACAACGTCCGAGCGCAGATGGCGCCAACGAGGATCATCACCCATACGAGGTACAGGCCCATGACGAACAACGGAAGCGCCGCGAACGCCCCGTACACCAGGTCGTTCTGGAACAGCGGCACCACCCGGGCGAACGCCTCCTTGGCGACGGCTAGCAGGATGGTGGTCACGACGCCACCCACCAGCGCGTGCGGGAATCGCACCCGGCAACTTGGTACGCCGTAGTAGAGAAAAGTGAACGTCAACGCGGTCGCGATGGGCGGCACGGCTTCGCGCAGGACGTCCATCAGTGCCGACCCGCGCAGTTCGGCCAGGTCGGCAATGCCGTCGTAGCTTGCCGCGGTTACCGCGACCCCGATCATCGGCACGCCGAAGGAGATGATGCCCCAATAGGACAGGAATCGCGTCAGGCCCGCGCGGGTATTGGCGACGTGCCAGATTCGGTTGAACGACTCCTCCATGCGCATCAGCATGAGCATGGTGGTGACGAACACCACGCCGATGCCGACCAGCGTCAGTTCGTTCGCCTTGGCCGAGAATTCGAGCACCTTTTCGAGCACGGCATCGCTGGAACCCGGTAGGAAAGTCTCGAATACGAAGCTGGTGATTTTGTCCCCGACGCCATCGAACTCGGGCAGCAACGACAGTATCCGGTAGATGATCGCAACGAACGGCACCACCGCAATCATGGTGGTGAACGTCAACGCGGCCGCCGCGGTGGTGCATCCGTCGTCGCGGAACTGGGTCGCAATCTGGCGCAGGAACCACCGGCAGTAGCGCCACGCCTTCAACGGCACCGTCACCACCGCATCGCTCGGCACGACCGGGTCAAGCCAACAGTTTGTTGAGGGTGACGATCAACCCCGCGAAGCCCAGCAACAGCAGCCACAGGTGCCGATAGAGGTTCTTGAATTCACCATGCATCTCGGCGCGAAGTTGCGCGAACTTGGCGTCCGTGTAACTCCGGGATCCTTCAATCTCTCCGCGGA
>JAPPKV010000367.1:1484-6879 GCA_028819775.1 Gammaproteobacteria bacterium
TCATCTCGCCGCGCAGCGAGGCGCCGAGCTCCCTCATCTCTCCGCGCAGTTTCTCCTCGACGTGCCGCACGTCCGTCTTCGTGGCGAGGTTCGCGGTCGTGTGTTCGTAGATGGCAATGGCGACACCTTCGGACGCCTGACGGTCCATCCCGAACTCCTGCTCAAGGCGACGGGCGGTCGAAAGCGTGTCCGGGGATACATCGGTCATGTTCATCATTCCTCGGGCTCCGGTAACAGCGGAACGGAGCGTCTGACCGCATGTGTCGTGCCGGCCTTGTACCACCCGAATCCGCGCATTGTCAAAGAAACGCAATGGGCGTCGTCATTCGCGGCCGACTGTAGTCCCCTCCCATCAGGGCGAATAGCCGGTTTTCTCTCGAGTTTGCGTAGGAAATGTCGGAAATCCGCGTCAGCGATCACCGCCAAATCCGTTTGACACCGGACCATCGTTGCAGCGGAGTCCGGCCCGGCGAATCACGTTGCTCGCCAAGGGGACGGGACAAGCCCGTCCCCTACGGTACAATCGCATGTTGTGCCGTTCGCGATGGACCCATGAGCGACGACCGCGTCTACTGCTCCGATCTGTGCCTGGCATCCGGCGAGCCGATGCTAGGCACGGCGGTCGAGGTCGACGTTTGGTTGCTGCTCGAGTACAAGCCCGCGTGGAAGCCCAAGGCAATCGAGGACAACGACCTCGCGCGTCGGACCCGCGATTGGCTCGACCGCACGCTGGCGGGCATTGCCGAAAGCGGGCGCAAAGCCCGTGCGCAGTTCATTCGGCGACCCGAACTCGATACCGACGAGACGACCCTGTTCATCGCGGAAGAAGGCACGCTGAAGCGTTTCCGCAGCCTCGGTTACGACGAAATCCAAGAACTGACTCTCGATTCAGCTCGCCTCGAAGCGGTTCCGGAAACACATTACTTCGTGTGCACCAACGGTCAGCGCGACCTGTGCTGTGCGCGCTACGGACTTCCCGCCTACGCTGAACTCCGCACGCTAACGGGAGACCGCACCTGGCAAACGACGCACTTGGGTGGACACCGCTTCGCGCCCAACGTGCTGGTCCTGCCTCAGGGCGCAATCTACGGTCGGGTCTTCCCGGAAGAGATCGCGGCCTTCGTCGAGACCATCGAAACAGGCGCGTTGTCGACCGATCACCTCCGGGGTCGCTCGGCCTATTCGCCCGAGGCGCAGGTCGCCGAGGCGCTCCTCGACGGCGCGCAGAAGCTCCGGTCCGTTGACGGCGGCACGGTCACCTTCGAGACGGCGAACGGGATCGCCACCGTGGATGTTCAGCCAGCCTCGACACCCCTCGAGATCATCGCGAGCTGCGATAGAACGGAACCAGAAGCGGTATTCCCGCTGCAGCCGGTGGGGCGTCCACGCCGGGAAACCGCCTGAGACCCTGGCGCATGCCGTAGACCACGAACCGGCGCAGCGTCCTGGCGAGTTCCGCCGGATCGCCGCTTGGCTCGAAGGGTTCGCCGACATCGATCCGGTATTTGCCGCCGCGCTTGTTGATTATCTCGCGGAACAAGGTCATGTCCTTGATCTCGCGATTCACGAACCAGGAAAGGTAGTAGAGCACCGAGTTGTGCCCGTTGACGTGCATCGGGACGATGGGAACACCGTGTTTTTGTGCCAGCGCAAACGCGGTCGCTTGCCAAGGCCGTTCCCAGAGCCCCAACGGCGTCGGGCGTGCCAGGCGTCCGGACGGGAAGATGACCACCAGCCGTTTCCGCTCGAACGCCCGCCGGGCCTGCCTGAGGGTCTCCCGGGTCTTGGCCATTGTCCGCGCTTCGTCCCGCCACTCCACCGGCACGATCATCTCCGAGAACCCGGGACAGATCCGGATGGCGTCGCGGTTGGCCAGGAAGGTGATGTCCATCCGCACCCGCTTCAGGGCCTCGTAGACGGCAATGCCGTCGGCGATGCCGGCCGGATGGTTTGCCGTAACGACCGCGCTACCGGTTCGCGGGATGTTCTCAAGTCCGGTCGCTGCGACCTCCATCGCAAGGGTCGCGCGCAGGTATTCCATGGCGTCATCCCCGGACATCGGCGCGATGATGTCGGCCATCGCCCGGGCCGTGTCGTAGAGGAGCAGCGGGTCGAGTCCGCGCCTCAGGAACGACCACAACGCGGGGTGGCGCATCAGCCGGGTCGCGCGCTCTTCGATCAACGTGTCGATGATGTGGGTCATCGATGGGTCCGCCTCACAACGCCCGGGCAAGGGCCGCACAGAACTCCGTGGTCGTCGCCGTGCCGCCCTGGTCCGGCGTCAGCGCCGAGCCGTCGGCGTAGACCCGGGCCAGCGCGTCCTCGATCCGGGCCGCGGCAGTTTCGAGACCGAGATAGTCGAGCATCATCGTCGTCGACAGTATAGTCGCCGTCGGGTTGATGATATTCCTGCCGGCGATGTCGGGCGCGGTGCCGTGGGCCGGTTCGAAGTAGGCGTAGTCCGCGCCGAAACAACCGCTTGCCGCGAGGCCCAGGCTGCCGAGCAGACCACCTGCCGCGTCGGACAGGATGTCGCCGTACTGGTTCGGCATCACCACCACGTCGAATCGCTCGGGCTCGCGGATCATCCGGCAGGCGAAGTCGTCGACGATGAACGACTCGAACTCGACGTCGGGGTAGTCGGCCGCGATCTCGCGCGCCATGGTAAGGAACAGGCCGTCGGTGTCCCGCAGCATGTTGTGCTTGGTCGCACAGGTCAGTTTCCGTTTTCGATCACGTCTAGTCGCCAGATCGAATGCGAACCTGACGACCCGCTCCGTGCCTTCCCGGGTGATCGCCTTGATAGCGTAGCGGCCGTCCCCCAGTTCGTGCACCGGTTTGCGAATCGTGCGTCCGACCAGGTTCAACGCGGCCAAGTCCGCGAGCGGTCCCTCGGCACCGACGTAGAGATCCTCGAGGTTCTCGCGCACGATCACGAAGTCGATGCCTTCCGGATGCCTCAACGGGCTCGCGCACCCCGGCAGGTATCGGCAGGGACGTACGTTGGCGAAAGTCCCCTTGCCCCAGCGCAAGTAGCCGAGCGCCGCCCCGGACTTGCCGCTGGTGGAGCCGAACAGCGTCGTGTCGGCCGCATCGATGACGGCCCGGGCCGAGTCGGGAAACGTCGAAGCGGCCGCGTCGCCCACCTCTGGATATACCCATGTCAGACCCAGTTGCAACGAATCGAGCAACCGGACCACCGGACGCACCGCCTCCGGCGCGGCGTCGTCGCCCTCGATGACGGCGATGGTCTTGTTCAAGGCGTGTCCTAAGGTCGGTGTCCCCTTCGAGGAGTCTGTCGATTTGGCGCTTGAGCGGCAAGTGGCGTAGCGGTCGTCCGGCAGCGCACCACGGTTTGAACCGATCCGTTTTCGAGGGATCTCGGTGGCTATTCCGTACGAACCTGCCCCGTTGCGCGTAGGTGCGCACGGGCGGCTCTGCGTTCCTCGCCTGCCCGGCGCAAGGCCTCGACGTTGGCCTCGCTCACCTGGAAGTAGCCGTCCCGCCACGACTCGTCATCGCTCCATCGGTGGGGCAGGTTGACGACGGTACCCGGTTCGGCGGCTGTCTCGAACAGATCGATGGCAGCGGCGGCGATGGCGGCCTGGGTAGCCCGGTCGTACGGCTTGCCGCCGGGATTGCCGAGCGGGAAGTCCACGAACGCGAATCGAGGCACCCCACAGTGCGTGACAATGTCGCGGGCGGCGCCGAGGATCACCGTCGGGATGCCGTTGGACTCCAAGTGCCTGGCTACCAGACTCACGGTCTGGTGGCAGACCGGTCAGATCGGCACCAGCAAGGCGATGTCGGCGCTGTCCTCCCGGCAGCGGTTCAGGATTTCAGGCGCATCGGCTTCACGGGTACGGCGCTGGCTGTATTCCGTCGGTGCGCAATGGAACCGTCCGGCAAGTGCGCCGATGCGTCCCCGGCGCACGAGATCGTTGAGCACGTTGATCGGAAAGTACGACTCCCGGTCATTGAGGTGGGTGGCGGTTCGGTCCCAGGACAGGTCGTCGCCGTATAGTCGGGCCGGCGGCTCGCGGGTCGAACCGGACGCGACCTGGCGCGCATCCGACGCCTCGCGGTCGTAGAGCGCCATGGTGGTGATGAGGACAAGCGTCGAATCCGCGACGGGTTTGTGTAGCGGCGTGAAGGGGATGTCCTCGAAATGGGCCCAGGCATACGCCTTCTCGAAGCCCTGGGCCTCGTAGTAGCGCCGGGTGCGCTCCATGTAGCCGATGGGACCGGCCATCGTGCCCGTCGCCGCCAAGTGAGGACCTCGGGATCAGTACCCCTCGAGTTCGCCGTAGCGGTTGCGGTGGAAGTTGACGTCGCCGAAGGTCTGCTCGGTTACCGCGGCTCGCTTGATGAAGAACCCGATGTCGAACTCGTCGGTCATGCCGATGCCGCCGTGCATCTGGATGCCTTCCCGGGAGACGGTGTGGAAGGTCTCCCCCACCTTGGCCTTGGTGAGGCTCGCGAGCTTGGCGATCTCCGCGGCATCGCGTTCCTCGTCGAGCGCCGTAAGCGCCTCGAGGACACACGATTTCGACAGTTCGATCTCGCAGAACATGTTCGCGGCCCGGTGTTTCAGGGCTTGGAAGGAACCGATGGGAACACCGAACTGCTCGCGGTCCTTCAGGTACTGGACGGTGCGGTCGAAGCACTCCTGGGTGGCACCGAGCATTTCGGCGCAGATGCCGATGCGGGCGATGTCCAGTGCGGGGTCGAGCACGTCCGCGCCCTGCCCTTCGTCGCCGACGAGCGCATCTGCGCCCACGGCAACGTTGGCAAGCTCGACGTTCGCCGCGTTGCGGCTGTCGACCATCCTGGTGCGCGTGACGGACAGGCCATCGGCGTTGCGGTCGACCAGGAACAACGAGATGCCGTCCCGGTCGCCCGCGGATCCCGAGGAGCGTGCGGCAACGATCAGCTTGTCGGCCACGTGGCCGTCGAGGACGAACTTCTTCGAGCCCGAAATCGCGTAGCCCTCGTCGGACTTAGTGGCCGTGGCGGCGATGCCATATGGGTTGTGCTTGTGGGACTCCTCCAACGCTAAGGCAAGCAGAAGTTCTCCCGACGCGACCTTGGGCAGAAGGTCGGCCTTCTGGGCATCGCTGCCGCCGACGTTGAGCACGGTGCCGCCGAGCCAGACCGTCGCGTAGAGGGGGCTGGCGGTCAGCGTTCGCCCGGTCTCTTCCGTGACCACGCCGAGACCCTTGTAGCCGAACGCCAAGCCGCCGTGCTCCTCCGGGAATGGAATGCCGGCCCAGCCGAGTTCCACCATCTGCGACCAGGTGTCCCGATCGAAACCGTCGGTGTTGTCGTCATCGCGCAACTTGCGCAATTGGTCGACCGGCGCGCTGTTGGTGCAGAAGTCTTTCGCGCTGTCCTT